>DAOVWV010000368.1 GCA_030636485.1 Methyloprofundus sp. | reverse complement strand
TGCCAGTGGATAATGAGACGTTACATTTTTACATTGATCATGCAAACGCCAACCTATTCAACCGTACTGCCCCATTTCTTCTGTCACACACCACGGCTGCAAATTCACTCTCCGACAGCTCTAAGGTATGAACCTGCCATTGATCTGCCAAACCAGCCAACTCAGGCACGCTCAAAAAGGTATTTAAATCATCAGGATTAATAACGCACTGATTTAACCCCAAGGTAATGCCTTTGCCTACCGCTTTTACAAAAGCTTCTTTTTTGACCCAGAATTGGTAAAAAGCGGAGCCGCGCTCTGCTTCGCTGAGTGTATACCAATACCTGGATTCTTCGGCTGCAAAGCACTTTTTTACCAGCCCTTCCCATGTATCGCGCGCTTTATAGCATTCGATATCTATCCCTAGTTGACATTCTGAGCTGATAGCAATAGCCAGATTATCGCCGGAATGGGACATATTAAAGCTTAAGTCAGGGAAGTCAGCTAAAAAGGGTTTGCCAAATTCTGCTTTTTTTATACGCAGGCTTGCTGGTGACTCGTTGACCTGCGCTGCCAACAACTGCCTGAGTATTCCATGGTTAATAATATAGCGCTCCCTGAGAACGGGAAATTTAAAGCGTTCGGCAATGGCTAATTCATCTTTGTCCAGTAGTGTCAAAAATTCTGCGATACGGGGGGCAAAACTGAGTACCGATGCGCTATGGTAAATATTAATCTCGGTTTTATTTGCCACGCTGTTTATACGTGGCACTATCGCCGTTGCTGTTGTGCTAGGCATTTTACTCATTGATCTGTTGCACACTGGCCTGGCCTTCACCGCGCGGATCGCTTGCAGCGGATAGAGTATTGTTGGCTTTATCCAATTGGACTGCCTGCATATTGCCATAGTTGTAATAGGGCTTGAGTTGATGTCCAAGCGCTTGCAAGCCCGTTATTTCCTCTGCACTTAAGCCGTGTTTCTCGTACAAGATCTGATCGGGTATATATTGATGGTGAAAACGTTTAACGTTTACCCATGACTCGGGAGAGTGGCCCGCAGCAAAATCCAGTGTTGCCAAGAGTACCATGGAAATAATACGGCTGCCTCCGGGTGTACCTAGAACAGCGATACGCTGATTATCTTGCAAAAAGGTAGGGGTCATGCTGGAAAGCATGCGTTTTTCAGGCGCGATTGCATTGGCATCCCCGCCGACTAATCCATAGCCATTACCACTGTTTTTGGCACTGACAAAATCATCCATTTCATTATTCAGTAATACACCTGTCCCCTCTGCGACCAAACCGGCTCCAAAGGGAAAGTTAATGCTTAAAGTGGCGGCAACACGGTTGCCTTGATTATCAATAATCGAGAAATGGGTGGTATTGCGCCCGCCTTGTTTTTCCTGGATCTGACCGGTCAAGTAATCACTGGGTATCGCTTTATCGGTGCGTATTGTACTGGATAGACCGAGTGCATAGTGTTTATTGATCAGCCGTTCGCTAGGGACATTGACAAAATCAGCATCTCCTAAATATAAAGCTCTATCATGATAGGCGCGACGCATTGCTTCGACGATAAGGTGTTTGCGGGTAATATTATCGACCGCTTGCAGGTCGATATTTTCCAGGATATTTAAGCTTTCCACTAATACAGTGCCACCCGATGAGGGCAGGGCGGCACTGGTGATTTTAATGTCTTTATAGCGTCCAGTGATGGGCTGGCGTTCGACGATCTGATATTTGCGTAAATCCTTTAGCGTCCAGATGCCTCCATCCTGTTGTACGGCATTGACCAGCTTATCTGCAATACTGCCTTGATAAAACCCGGCATGTCCTTTTGCGGCTATCTGTTTTAAGGTCTGTGCTAGGTCGCTTTGTTGTAATAGACTATTTTTTTCCGGGATTTGTCCGTTATCCAGAAATATAGCCGCAGTTTCGGGGTGCTGGTTTAAAATGGCCTGACGAAAACCTAATAATTTCTGATGGCGGGCATCAATCTGAAACCCTTGTTCTGCATAGCGGATTGCGGGCTGCAGACTGACAGCCAAAGGAAGCTTGCCATATTTTTCAGACAGGTGTACCAGACCCGCAGGCATCCCTGGAATTCCAGCCGCTAAGACACCGTTTAATGACAGCTGTTTATCTGCCATGCCTGTGGTATCAAGAAACATAGTCTTATGCGCGGCTAAGGGCGCTTTTTCACGGCCATCAATCATAATGTCCAAATCATCACTTTCCCGGTGCAATAACCAGAAGCCACCGCCTCCCAGCCCGGAGCCTGATGGTTCAACAACGGCAAGGGCAGCACTGACTGCGACTGCGGCATCGTAGACATTGCCGCCTTGCTGTAATATTTCAAAGCCTGCCTGTGTTGCCAATGGATGGGCTGATGCAATCGCCGCCTGGCGTGGCGCTTTTACGCTACAGCCTGTTATACTGAGCATCAGCAATAACAGGCTGGCGAGGCCTGCTATTTTTACCCGTTTATTTTGCTTAAAAAAAGAATTTAACATGACTGCACCTTTTACAAATATACACGCATTGATCATCGATATGGATGGCGTATTATGGCATGGTGACCAAGCGCTTGCCGGATTAAACGATTTCTTTCAGCTGTTACGTGATAAAGAAATCCCCTTTGTGTTGGCAACCAACAATGCTAGCCACACCAATGCACAATATATCAATAAACTGGCGCGGATGGGAGTAACGGTTGCAGCTAAAGAAATCTTAACCTCTGGGATGGCAACGGCAGTGTATCTTGCCCAGCATAATGATCCAGCAAATACGCGGGTATTTGTTTTGGGTGAAGATGGAGC
>DAOVWV010000295.1 GCA_030636485.1 Methyloprofundus sp. | reverse complement strand
AACTGTAATCCTGAAACGGTGTCGACTGATTTTGATACCTCAGACCGCTTGTACTTTGAATCTTTAACTTTTGAAGATGTCTTAGAGATTATACATTTAGAGAAACCTACAGGCGTAATCGTGCAATACGGCGGACAAACACCGCTTAAATTAGCGCGCGATTTAGAAGCCGCAGGCGCACCGATTATTGGTACATCACCCGATGCAATTGATTTAGCCGAAGACCGTGAGCGTTTCCAAAAGTTAATTGATAAGCTAGGGCTGAAACAACCGCCTAACGGCACTGCGCGTTCTTTAGAGCAAGCAATTGGCGTTGCCAAAGAATTAGGTTACCCCTTAGTTGTACGTCCGTCTTATGTATTGGGCGGACGCGGTATGGAAATCGTTTATAACGAAGAAGCCTTACAACGCTATATGAAAGAAGCCATCAGCGTGTCGAATAATTCACCCGTGCTATTAGATCGCTTTTTGGATGATGCGATAGAAATGGATGTGGATGCAATTTATGATGGCGAAACATTATTGATCGGTGGGTTGATGCAACATGTCGAACAAGCCGGTGTACATTCTGGTGATTCGGCCTGTTCCATTCCACCGTATGATTTAGCACCACATTTGCAAGACCAGTTACGCGTACAGGTCACGCAAATGGCAGAAGCTTTAGGTGTACGTGGTTTAATGAACACTCAGTTTGCGATTCAGGGTGAAACCATTTATGTTTTAGAGGTCAACCCTAGAGCATCACGTACAGCGCCGTTTGTTTCCAAAGCGACAGGCTATCCTTTAGCTAAGATTGCAGCTTTATGTATGGCTGGCAAGAGCTTAAAAGAACAAGGCATTACTGAAGAGTGCATCCCTAACTATTATTCAGTTAAAGAAGCTGTTTTCCCATTTGTTAAATTTCCTGGCGTTGATCCATTATTAGGTCCTGAAATGAAATCAACTGGCGAAGTCATGGGCGTAGGTAAAACCTTTGGTGAAGCCTTTGCCAAAGCGCAACGTGCAGCGGGTGTCGATTTAAGCCATAGCGGTAAAGTACTGATCAGTATTCGCGAAGCGGATAAGCCGAAAATTGTTGAAGTTGCACAGATGCTGATTGCAAAAGACTATGCAATCGTGGCGACGAAAGGCACGGCAAAAGTGCTGACTGAAGCGGGCATAGACTGTGAAGTTGCTTATAAAGTCAATGAAGGTCGCCCAAATACCGTGGATATGATTAAAAATGATGAAATTCAATTAATCATCAATACCACCGATGGCGTTAAAGCCGTTGCAGATTCATTTACCATGCGCAGAGAAGCATTGCAGCATCATGTGACTTATTACACGACGCTAGCAGGTGCAAAAGCAGCCTGTTATGCGATAGGTGAATTAGATGCCGGTGATGTCAACTGCTTGCAGGATTTACATAAAAACTTAAATTAGATTTAAGGGCTGGCGATTGTCAGCCCTTATTTTACAAAACATAAAAATTGAATAATTGGAGTTATCGATGGATAAAGTACCTCTTACCGTTGCCGGTGCAGAAAAGTTACAAGTAGAGCTAGAAGAATTAAAAACAGTGGTTAGACCACGGATTGTCGAGGCAATTGCAACGGCAAGAGCGCATGGCGATTTAAAAGAAAATGCAGAATACCATGCAGCCCGTGAGCAGCAGAGTTTTTCAGAAGGCCGGATTAACGAGATTGAAGCAAAGCTAGGCAATGCCCAGATTATTGATGTGACAAAAATCGATGCAAAAGGCAAGGTTATCTTTGGTGCAACCGTTGAAATTGAGGATTTAGACTCTGAAAAGGTTGTGACTTATCAGATTGTCGGCCAGGATGAAGCGGATATTAAAAAGGGGCGTATCTCAGTCGGCTCCCCGATTGCCAGAGCATTAATAGGTAAAGAAGAAGAAGACGTGGTGACAGTAAAAACACCAGGCGGCGATGTGGATTATGAGATTTTATCTATAAAGTATATTTAATATCTTTGCTTAGCCTGAATTCGGGATAAGAAAATATAGACAATACCTCGTCATTCCCGCAGTTTTTTTAACGGGAATCTATGTTAAACGTAGATTCCCGATAACAGACTTCGGGAATGACGACCTTTTCACCTGCATTTATCCGTGAATAATGAGACGTTACCGAGACTCTTAACATACTGATATTTTAAAATTTATTTTAATATACCTGTGGGTTGTACGTCATTAGGGAAGATTGTAAGTAAAAACGGTAGGGGCTTATACACGCGCTATTCGTGTATGATATTATATAGCTTTCAACCTAAAACATTAATTGAGCACAGGGTTTATCTCACCCGATAGGTGAGTTATCACTAAGGCAAAAATATTCTGTTTTCATCAACTAAACAGCATAAATAACATTCAACTGATGTTTTTAAGTTCAACTAAATCCTGAGAAAAACCTATGAGCGTAAAAATTTATCATAACCCTAGGTGCAGTAAATCACGTCAAACTTTACAGTTATTAGAAGAAAATGGCGTACAAGCGGAAGTCATTCAATACCTGAAAACTCCGCCAACAGCGGATGAACTAGAGACTATCCTAACCCAGCTAGGTATAGAGCCGCGTGAATTGATGCGTACCAAAGAGGCAGAATACAAGGCAACAGGCATGGATAATCCTGACCTGGATCGGGATGCCTTAATTGCAGGTATGATTAATACACCAAAATTAATTGAACGCCCTATTGTGGTGGCAAATGGTAAGGCCGCTATCGGTCGCCCACCAGAAAGTGTCTTAGAAATTTTATAAATCGTTTAGGGGAGCTCACTCCCCAATGCGTAATATACAGATTGTTAGATCTGTAAAGAGTTTTATATAATGGTCAATATTCTTGTTTTATATTACAGCCGCGATGGAGCCACCAAAGCAATGGCTCAACATATTGCCCGGGGCATAGAGTCCGTTACAGAGGCAACGGCAACACTACGCACCGTACCCAATATTTCTACAGTGTGTGAAAAAACGGTGGATGAAATCCCTGCAACAGGCTCGCTCTACGCCACACTGGACGACTTAAAGCAGTGTGACGGCCTGGCCTTGGGAAGCCCAACACATTTTGGCAATATGGCTGCACCGCTAAAATACTTTATTGATAATAGTACTGAAGCCTGGTTTAGTGGTTCACTCAGTAACAAGCCAGCGACTGTATTTACCTCGACAGGCAGTATGCACGGCGGCCAGGAGACAACCCTGCTATCCATGATGCTGCCTTTGTTTCATCATGGCATGCTGTTATTAGGGCTACCCGCGAGTGAAGATGCCTTACGTGAAACACAAACGGGTGGCACCCCTTATGGCGCGAGCCATGTGACCCATGGACAGCAATCCTTAAGCAAGGATGAAAAAACCCTGTGCTTTGCCTTGGGTGCCCGTCTGGCCAAAACTGCAATTCAATTAAAAACATCATGAACGCACGTCATTATTACGCCATTGCTTTATCGGGTTACCTCGGTTT
>DAOVWV010000293.1 GCA_030636485.1 Methyloprofundus sp. | reverse complement strand
AGCTATCTGAGCTTATCAAAGAAGACTTATGGGTTTTAAGCCGCTTAGGTGTCAAAATTTCATTGACTGATGAGCAGCAAACCAATCTAAAAAATTCAGGCTGTCTTATTGCGCAAGTCTTATCCAGTCATACAATAAAAACATTCGCATGTTCAGATGCCGAGTATGCTATTCCCAATCAAAACTGGATGAATAATAGTACAACTAGCCTCATTTATGCCGAGGATTATCCAGTGATTGTATTAAAAGAATTTTTACAGGAGAGTGATTTAAAGCCACCCGCCGCTAAGGGAGATATTGAGGTGGAAATATTGGATCAATGTAATGGTTTATTAGATCAGTATGCACAAAAATTTTGGCAAATAATAGCTACAGAACATATGCCTTTGCAAAACCACTTTAAAGCAGGGGATAAACTGCTTAGTATTCATTATTCAGATCGTTATTTATATTCACCGTGGACTGTTATTTTAATCACACAGTTAATTGCTGGATTAAAAAATGTGATGCAAACTCATTGGAATCACCCCATAATTTATATTGAATCAGCTCCTAAAGCTTCAGGAGATTATCAGAAAAAAGGACTCTTTGCTGATTGGCTGGAGGATAGTTTACGCCTGGATGTCATTGAGTCTTTATTTTCTGCACTCAATGAAGAATGTAAGTCTCGTATAAACTCTAATTGCCCTCACGGACGCTTTATGCGTTTAGAATGGAAAAGTGGGAAAACAACAGTGATACGCTTCGATCAAGGTATTGCTTATTGGAGTTGTGCCAGTAAACCTTATTGGTCTGATAATTCCATCTCTGCAATTGAACAGTCGGAGAGTTTGATTGAATTAATATCTCAGTTAAAAGTGAAAAATTATCGGGATTTTCCTACACAGATTTTTATTAAAGAGCGTGGTCATTGATTAAGTAAAAATTAGTTATTTTTCATTTTGGTGAAGACAAGGCGCAACTATAGCCCCTCGGTAAACCTGATACTTATCATCGTTCCTCGGCTATTGACACGATGACTTATTTGGATCTGTGCCTGATGTAAATCCACTATTTCTTTAACAATCGCTAACCCCAAACCACAACCGTCCCCTGGGCTGCCCTGAATACGGTAAAAGCGTTCAAAAATTCGATCCTGCTCTTTCTTGGGAATATCATTACCATCATTTTCGACCTGTAAACAAGGCTGTTCACCGCCACTTAAACTGACAATAATCTGCCCCCTTTCAGCGCCATAAGCAATGGCATTGTCGATTAGATTAGCCAGTAATTCACTTAGCAATACGCTGTTGCCTTTTATCCAAATGGGTTGGTTCGGTGCATCGAAACTGAGTTCACGCTGTTGTTGTATGGCTTTGGGAGCCCACTCCATACATACATCACGCACTAAACTGTGGAGGTCAAGCCGCTGTAATTGATGACTCCCTTCTATGGGTTCTGACCGAGCCAAGGCGAGCAATTGGGTAATCAGGTGTGAAACCCGATCCGCACTATTTTGTATCTGCCGTAAAGAGGCTTGCAGGGTATCCAGATTATTTTCACGCTGTGCCACCTCTGCCTGTAGTTTCAAACCCGCTAAAGGGGTGCGTAATTGGTGAGCTGCATTCGCAATGAATCGCTGCTGTGCGGCAATGGCTGTCGCCAGGCGTGACAATAGCTGATTGATGGTGTCGGTTAAGGTTTTCACCTCGGTAAAAATATGCGTATCAGTTATCGGGCTTAAATCATGCGGCGAGCGTCGTGCAACCTGATTAGCCAGTTTATGAAAGGGAGATAGGATGAGTTTGATGTTTTTAAATAAAAACAGAGAAATCAAGAGGGTGAACAGTAACTGTGGGATTAAGTCGGCCAATAAAATATCAATCATCATATCGTGGCGCTTATTTAAGGTTTCTGCGACATAAATAGTGACTTTTTCAGTGATTGCCGGGTTTCTGACAGGTACCGATACAACACGTATCCGCTGATGATTCATCTGCGAATTATAAAATATCGGCTTTGACTCGGTTATCTCCTTTAAGTCAGGTTCTGGTAATGCAGAATCTCCCGCTAATTGCCCCTGTTTTTCAGCGACAATTTTAAAATAGGTTTTATCCAGGTCATCCCAGCTAAAGACTTCCAGTGCATTGGCGGATAGTTCAACAGAAATTTTTTGATCCGTGGCTTTTATTTCCTGTTCTAAGGAATGTGCCGAATTGAGTAACCATCGGTCATAGGTTTTATCGACATAGTGCAAAGTAACCCAATAGGATAAGGCTGTTTCAATCAGCAAAAAGCAAAAAACGGGCACTAGCAGGCGGATAATGATGGTGTTTTTCAGACTTTTGCTGACCATGATTAGCTCGTTTCCAGTAAATAACCTAAACCACGAATGGTGCGGATATTGGATTGATAAGGCTCCAGGCTTTTGCGCAAACGGTGGATATAGACTTCAATCGCATTATCGGCCAATGCTTCGCTTTCCGATGCGAGGCGTTGGGCAATCCGGTCTTTACTCACCACTTTACCAGCCTGTAGGATTAAAATTTCCAGTAATGCGGTCTCACGAGCCGACAAACTAAGTAGTTGTCCATCTGCAAGAATTTGATGGGTCTGGGTATCTAACGCGAGCCGCCCAACTTCAATGCGATGACTGAAACCACCATAACAACGCCGTATCAGTGCATGAATCCGCGCTTCCAGTTCGCCCAGATCAAAGGGTTTGGTCAAATAGTCGTCTGCCCCTAGACTTATTCCTTCAATCCGGTCGGTGACTTCATCACGTGCCGTTAAGATGAGTATCGGCAGGGCTATTTTCTGGTAACGTAAATGACGTAATACTTCGAGTCCATCCATATCGGGCAAACCTAAATCCAGCACTATCAGGTCAAACCCTTGTGCCTGTATTAATTGCAAAGCATATTTTCCAGAAGCGGTGGCGCTAACGGTGTAGCCACTTTGTTGCAAAACATGGCTTAAGCCATCACTGAGTACGGCATCATCCTCAATTAATAAAATATTCATTTTTTACAGGCTTGAATTTAATGTTCTTGATATGAGCAGTCGTTTACAGAAAAAACAATAGGCAGCTTGCGCCAAAGCTATAAGCCCCTAGCCATTTTAGCTTATAGGTTAATGACACTGACTGCCAGCAGGAAGACTCCTGTTTTATAAACTGTGACCAGCGAGAGAGAAGGTATTGTTTAGCACGAACACTCAAGTCTGGAGCCACTAGACTAAACCGGTAAGCCAGGTAAAGAGTGAAAATGATTGTGCCGTTGACTATGACGGTTTCACCCTGGTGCTGATTGAGGTTGAATAAATATTCCAGAAATAATAATAGCGCGTATTCGATAGTCTCAATGATGAGATATATTAGCTGAAAAATGAGATCTATTAGCCCCAAAAAAAAATCCAGCAAAGTATCGAAGATTAATATAACAAAAAATAATATGCCAAATTTTTTGCCGACTCGTTGTAGCATTTGGTAATCGGATTCGT
>DAOVWV010000243.1 GCA_030636485.1 Methyloprofundus sp. | reverse complement strand
GTTGAAACGCCTATGATGCAGGCGATTCCGGGAGGCGCAACAGCAAAGCCTTTTGAGACGCATCATAATGCTCTGGATATGGGGCTGTATTTGCGTATTGCGCCTGAATTGTATTTAAAACGCCTGGTTGTGGGCGGGTTTGAACGGGTATTTGAAATTAATCGTAATTTTCGTAATGAAGGTTTATCTTCGCGTCATAACCCTGAATTTACCATGATCGAGTTTTATCAGGCTTATGCGGAGTATGGCGAATTAATGGATTTAACTGAAGCGATGTTAAAGGGTATCGCGGAAGAGTTAGTGGGGCAAACAGTCATTACTTATCAAGGTGAAGAGTATGATTTTGGTAAGCCTTTTGAGCGCATGACCGTGTTTGATTCCATTTTACATTTTAACCCTGAACTAACGGCAGCGGATATTGATAGTCGCGAAGCCGCGGTTAAGGTTGCCGAAAACCTCGGTATTCCGCTTAAGGATGGCTATGGTTTAGGTAAGGTTCAAATTGAAATTTTTGAGAAAACGGTAGAGAGTCGCTTGATGAATCCGACTTTTATTACGGCTTACCCAGTTGAAGTGTCACCTTTGGCGCGTCGTAATGATGATAATCCGCATGTGACGGATCGCTTTGAATTTTTTGTGGGTGGAAGAGAAATAGCGAATGGTTTTACTGAGTTAAATGATTCGGAAGACCAAGCGGAGCGGTTTTTGAAGCAAGTTGAAGAAAAAGAAGCAGGTGATGATGAGGCGATGCATTTTGATGCGGACTATATCACCGCTCTGGAGCATGGTATGCCACCGACAGCGGGTGAAGGAATAGGTATTGACAGGCTAGTGATGCTGTTTACTGATTCGCCCTCTATTCGTGATGTTTTGTTATTTCCACATATGCGGCCTAAAGTTTAATCTGGAACTCGTATGGGGCATGAGCAAGATGCTCATGCCTCAGTCAGGGTCTTAGCTACTGGCATTTGCAGCAATCTTTTCTGCGCGCCTTTCGCTCGCACCTTCAAGTTTTGCAAATACTTTAAGTATATCGGTTGCGGATAAAATGCCTACCAGTTTGTTTTTGCCATTCACCACGGGTAAGGCGCCAATTTTATTGTCTGCCATTAAGGATGCTGCTTTGGAGGCGTATGTGTCGGTCTGAACCGTGATGACACCGCGATGCATAATGTGCGCTACCTTTTTAGGCAGTACATGCAATTCTGTGGTGCCTTCTGAGGCAATTGAATTTGAATTGCTTTTTGGGCCGAGCGCTTTATAGAGATCTCTATCAGAGACTATGCCAACGACCTTGCCTTTTTCTATGACCGGTAAGTGGCGTACTTTTTCGTAGTGGATCAGGAAAAAGACGCGGTCTATCATGTCATGGGGCTCTACCGTAAATACTTTTTTAGTCATTAAATCTTCAACACGCATGTGTTTATCTCTCCTCAGAAATGTAATAAGTTGCACAGAATAGGCACTTATGAATAATTTTACAAGAGTTATATCATCTAATGTTATAAAATATTCGGTTATATTAATTTAATGGAAGCTGAAAAACGCGAATAAAACGTTGGTTTTTAGCTTAATGATTATAGCGGCAGCTATTGGAGTCAAATATGCGCATCATTCTTTTAGGTAGTCCAGGTTCTGGCAAAGGCACACAGGCACAATTTATTACTGAGAAATATGCCATCCCACAAATATCAACGGGCGATATGTTACGTGCCGCCGTCAGGGCAGGTACTGAACTAGGTAGCGCGGCGAAAAAAATTATGGATGAAGGGGGCTTGGTTTCTGATGAAATTATCTTGGGCTTAATCAAAAACCGTATTACCGATACAGATTGTGCCAATGGTTTTTTACTGGATGGATTTCCACGTACGATTGCTCAGGCAGAGGGTTTGTATGCCATGGGAATTCAGGTTGATCATGTCCTGGAAATTGCGGTGGAAGACGAGCAGATTATTCAGCGCATGGGGGGGCGGCGTGTACATTTAGACTCGGGACGTACTTATCATACTGAATTTAATCCACCTAAAGAATCTGGAAAAGATGATGTGACGGGGGAGGTCTTAATGCAAAGAGAGGATGATAAGGAAGAGACGGTAAAAAAACGTTTGCAGGTGTATCATCAACAAACCAAGCCTTTAGTCGGGTTTTATCGGGGTATGGCAACACAGGGAGCAGTGACATTTGGGTCGATTGAAGGTGTTGGGGCAGTGAAAGATATTACGGCTAAGGTTTTTGCCAAGTTAGTTTAAGTTACGGGAGTTGCAGTGGATATTTTAAGTTCAGAGATTTATCAGGATTTTAAGGCGCAAGGCTTAATTATTGCCCATTTTGGTGCGGATAATCGTGTGACAGGTATTGTACCTGCTGAATCTGCCAATGAGGGCGATCTGGTTTTTATTGAGCATGAAAAGTATCTGCCTACAGTCCTAGACTCTGATGTCGCAGCCATTGTGACGACAGCAGCCATTGCAGAAACGATAGAGTTGGAAAATACGGCTATTTTATTGGCACCTAATGTACGTATGGCAATGGCCTACATAAGGCAAAAGTATGTGGATAGGGATGTTTATCACTCCGAGTGGGGGCGATTGCATGCGACTGCGGTTATACATGAATCTGTGCATGTGCCAGATGATGCTGTTATCGGTCCTGGTGTGGTCATCGGCGCTGATGTTCAGTTGGGTCCAGGGGCGGTTATTATGGCTAACACCGTGATTGAATTTGACGTGGTTATTGGCGCTAGAACCGTTATTTATCCCAGCTGTGTGGTTTCCTATAATTGCCATATCGGGGATGACTGTATCTTAAAAGCAGGCTGTGTCATTGGTAGCGATGGTCAGGGGTTTGCACAAGATGAGAAATTCCATCATCATCGAATTCCACAGACAGGGCGTGTAGTGATTGGCAATAAGGTTGTCATTGGTTCGGTGACGACGATAGATAGAGCGACGTATACGGAAACAAGAGTTGATGATGGGTGTATTGTTGATGCGCAATGTCATTTAGCACACAATGTCATTATTGAACAGGACTGTATTCTTGTTGCACAGACAGGGATTGCTGGGTCTAGCCATTTTGGCAAGCGCGTGGTTGCTTCAGGGCAGACCGGCGTTTTAGATCATGTGTATGTTCCTGATGATACTATGTTGCTGCATAGAGCTGGTGTACATAGTAGTATTAAACAATCGGGTATTTATGCATATGGTCCAGCTCAGCCCTTTAAGAAATATGTTAAAAACATTGCTGTTTTTCAGCGCTTGAGTGAGGTATGGACGCGTTTGAAAAAATTAGAAAAACAGGTTGAAAAACTGTCTCAATAAAATAAATGTTCGTTAAGTTTAAAATTTAAAAAGGTCTATTCATAAATGACACAGAAAATTGCATTATTGCCTGGTGATGGTATAGGTCCTGAGATTGTCACGGAAGCAATTAAAGTATTAAGCTATTTAAATACTGATATGGACTTAGGTTTAGAGTTTGAGGAAGGTTTAATTGGTGGGGCGGCGTACGATGAAACCGGGTCTCCATTGCCTGAAGCAACATTAAATTTGGTGAAGCAGGCTGATGCCATTTTATTAGGTGCTGTTGGAGGCTATAAGTGGGAGTCACTGGATATTGCACTGCGCCCGGAAAAAGGCTTGTTGGGTCTACGTTCTGAGCTGCAATTATTTTCTAATCTACGTCCTGCCATTTTATACCCACAATTAGCAGATGCCTCAACACTAAAGCCTGAGGTTGTGTCAGGTTTGGATCTTATGATTGTGCGGGAACTCACAGGGGGCATTTATTTTGGTCAGCCGCGTGGTGTTAGAATATTGGAAAATGGTGAAAAGCAGGGGTTTAATACGCTGGTTTATAGTGAGTCTGAAATCCGGCGTATCGGACATTCTGCTTTTAAAATTGCCCAAAAGCGTGATAAGCGACTTTGCTCGGTGGATAAGGCAAATGTACTGGAATGCACTGAGTTATGGCGTGAAACCATGTCGGATATTCATAAGCAATACC
>DAOVWV010000154.1 GCA_030636485.1 Methyloprofundus sp. | reverse complement strand
TTTGTCATCGGGTGTTGCGGGAAAGTGACTGTCACTTGTATGGAAATAAACACCACTGCCGGTAAAACATTTTTTAGCATAGGGGCAAGTGTGGGCACTTGCTGCCTTGGAGAAAGTGGATAGTTATCAGAATCAGGTGCAGCACTGAATGCGAAGGCATGGCTACTCAGAATGGCAATGCTGATAGTTAAACTCAAAAAAAGTTGTTTTTTCATGTTCATATTTTTCGTATCAGTTAGACAATGGGTTTTTTACTTAAGGCTAAGTCATAGCTAGCTAAGCAATTAAAACAATAACTCCCGCATACTACAAGTCCATGGGGAGCGGCCTTGTATGCATCTAGGGTTTATTAACGATGCACTAGGCTGTTAGTTATATCTTATAGGCAGAATAAAAAAATACAAGGCGTAGTCAGGGCATAAGCTAAAATGAAACAATTTTATATCCTTATGAATCATAAAGAATTAATATTTTTCAAGGCAAAAACTTAGTAAAGTAGTCGGGAATTACTTGACATATATGTATATTACAATATAATAAAACCCTAATATGTATTTACTCAATACTATTATAGGAATAAAATAATAATTGATTACAATCTATTCATTAGGGGAAGATTAAAATGAAAAAAAAATTACTAATGGCAAGTGTGTTAATTGCATTTCTTACAGGTTGTTCGACGGTTGAAAAAACGCCGATCATAGAAAAAGAAGCCGTATACAACGAGACACTGAATCCACGCCAAAAAGAATATCCTAACCACTTGGGTTTTAATGATCTGCATATTCAGGCGATCAGACATATGATGCCTGATACACATGATATTCATGATCCTAAATTACAAATAATCGTGCACCATCATTGTAAAGCGTATGACGACGGTACTTTTATCTGCTTGATGTTCCATTCAGGAATGAAAGACCAGGATAAGCCTATTGGTTTTGAATATATCATTACAACGGCGCAATATAATTCACTACCCGAAGCAGAGAAAGGGTATTGGCATTATCACTTGGTTGAAGTGCCTAGAGCACATGCAACCTTTCCTGATTTAACGGCCGAAGAAGCGGCAAAAATCTTACCGGCAGTGAATGAGACTTATGGTAAAGTCATTTATTTCAAAGATATGGAAGATGAGTTTCCATTAGGTGAACCGTATATTCTGATTGTTCAGGATATGCCAGAACAGGACTAGAAGCTCTTTGGTTTTAAGGCTAAGGACTGCTTTCCTAATTCGGGAGATGATTGGTTAAAGTAGTTTATAGTCTTATTTTTAAAGCCCTTTTTAAAGGGCTTTATTTTTTTGTGAAAGGTAGCTGTCTATTTTCTGCAATGGCCACATAAGTTATGTTACTGGGTTTGCCATAGTCGCTACAGCGTACAGACTTAGCCGTTTATTAATGTCGCTTGCATTAATCTGTGGTAACTTCTCATTATTCACGGGTAAATGCTGATAAAAGGTCGTCATTCCCGAAGTCTGTTATCGGGAATCTACGTTGAACATAGATTCCTGCTAAAGCCTGTGCCCAGCTTGACTGGGTAGCATGCAGAAATGACGGATTTTGCAGAGTTTAGGTACCAGTGGATAGTGAGAAGTTACAATCTGTGGAGCATAATATGAAAGTATATAGTATCGGTTTACTCTTGTTTTTACATTCTGCATTGCTCTTTGCAGATGACCTACTCGGCTTGCCTAAGCTGCCTATCCCCCATCAAAACCCTCAATTAGCTGAAAAAATCACTTTAGGGAAAAAGCTATTTAATGATCCACGTCTAAGTCAGGATGGAAGCATTAGCTGTGCCAGTTGTCATAGCCAGCAAAAAGCCTTTACGGATGGACGGGCAGTTGCTGTGGGTATCAGGCAGCAAGTAGGGTTTAGAAATGCGCCCACTGTTGTCAATGCCGCTTTTTATCAGAGCCTGTTTTTAGATGGCAGAGCCGCTAGCCTGGAAGAGCAGGCGCTGGGGCCTTTCCTGAATCCAATAGAGCATGGCTTAAAAAATAGAGAGCATATTGTAGCGATTGTTCAGCAAGATCCGTATTACCGGCAGCAATTTGCACGGGTATTTAATACAGCGGGTGCTGTGATAACTGCTGAGCAAATAGCTCAGGCTATTGCCAGTTTTGAGCGTACCTTGATTGCAGGTAATTCGGCTTTTGATCGTTATTTGTTTGCTCGTGATAGGCAGGCGTTAACGCTCGGTGAAGCGCGTGGAATGCGGTTATTTAGGCGTAAGGGGAATTGTGCAAACTGCCATGAAATCAGTGGTAAGGATGCGCTGTTTATGGATAACCGCTTTTATAATTTAGGCGTTGGCTTTGATAAAGTGCAGTTGCAAATTGCAGCCTTTGTACAAGCCTTAAGGTCAGGGGAGAGCGTTGATGAATATCCATTTAGTGATGCTCAGCGAGCAGAACTGGGACGCTTTAATGTGACCCATATTATTGCCGATATAGGCAAATTCAAAACACCAACGTTGAGAAATATAGCCTTAACAGCCCCTTATATGCATGATGGCAGCATGAAGACGCTGGAGGAGGTTGTGGAATACTATGATAAAGGCGGCGATAAAAACCCTTATCTGGATTCCGCAATATTTCCGCTACACTTTACAGTCCAGGAAAAACTGGATTTGGTGGATTTTTTGAAGGCACTGACCAGCAGGCAATATCTGACTGTAAGGTAATTTTAGAACGATGCAAAATCCGTCATTCCTGCATGCCGTCAGCAGGAATCTATGCTCAACGCGAAATCAATTACTCTGGCCCCTTTGATTGACCCCTTTGATTGCTCGCATTACGGGGGCTGTTAGGGTAAATGTTCTTAAATGTTATTCAAGGGTAAGTGGTAAGAGTGAGTTGATAGAGGCACGCTACGTCGTTGAACTTAACTTCTTGGACTATGGAGATTAACAGGAAAAACAGTTTGAAAATTAGAAAAATCTTTGTCTGTCGTTAGAATAGGCATATTGTGCTTTGTTGATAGGGCACAAATAAGGAAATCAGTATTTGACCCCTGAATTCCTTTTTTTCTTGCCGTATTAAAATACTCTGCTGCCAGTTCGTAGTCTTCTTTTCCTAATTCAAGATCATCAAAGGCTTCGAGATAGGTTTTTAGTAGATCAAACTGCTTTTTTGATTTAACTCCACTGAGAAGTTCTTGTCGTACTGGACCAATAAGTTGAACGCGAATTTCTTTTATTAATTCTTGTAACTCGTTAATATAAGCATTGTGCTGTATATTATTTCGCCTTACTGCCAACGACCATATACAAGTATCAACAATGATTTTCATTTTACTGTACGTTGCTGCTTGTAATCATAATCTTGATCATATTCTATTGTATTGAAAATATTCAATATTTCAGCTTGTTTTCTCCTTTGAATATATTCCCGTAGAGCTTCTGTTACAACCCCTTTTTTTGTCTGATGTTTGCCTATTGCTTTTGCTTCATCAATTAGCTGGTCATCGATTGCGAGATTTGTAGCCATATGTATTTCTCCTGTGTATTTTACACATTACTATAATGCTTTTAATGTGTAAGGTAAAGAGGAGAGGAAACAGCAAAGCGGATAAGAATCCGCTCTACAGAAGTGAAATGGACTATTTCTTACCAAAAATCCACTTGACATGCTCAAGCATATCATTAAGCGAGTTTTCTTTAATGGTTTGTATCAGTTCATCGACTTTAAAGGCATGATGTCTTTCATAAACAACGCCGACTTGCTCTGCCTCTGCCAAGCCTGTTTCACGGGCATGATCAACAAAGCCATCATTTTTCCAGAAAAATGCACCTGGCATAGTGGTTGGAATCACTAAGACAAAAAATAATGAACGTCCAAAGGCCGCCATAATCATAAGGGTGATTGCCAGTAGGATAGCTATCATTAAGCCTAAGAAACCCGATAAGCCCGTCATCATAATGGCACCGGCAAGCACTAGGCTAATAGCCAATAAAGCATTGCGCAGTAAATAGGATTTTCCATATTGCGTTGTTTGGCGGTAATAAGAGGCAGCACCTTCATTATTAATCGTCTGCATATCACGGGCATGGATAATATGGCCAATCGCTTCGATAGCTAATCCGGCTGTCATTATCATCGCAAGCGAGGGAATCAGTTCAGTTAATGCCGATAAAGGTAAAACAATCATACTGACCGCAGCAATGATCAGCGCACCTAAACTTAGCATAGAGCCTAAAAAGGCCGTGCCCGTTTGTAAATGATTCCAGAATGGACGGGCAGGGATACGGTATAGCTTATACATAAAGTATAAACCGATAGGTCCACTGATAACGGCTAAATAAGCAAAAGCAGTCGCAAAGAAGTCCATAAAGGCATTATCAAACAGGGCAAAAAAAGCATACCCCAGCAAGCCAGTATAAAACATCGAAACGCCTGCAATTTCACGGCTCACAGGTGATAAACGTAGATTATTAAAGCCCCGGTAAAAACGGTGGGGTTTACCCAGATGCATGTTCAGTTTATATAGCCCAATGGTGCTCAGTACAAAAATAGTCACGACCAAAGTCATATGCAGTGAGTATTCCTGTAACAAGCTAAAGCCTTCAAGACCAAACACAGGGCCTAAAATCAGCATTAAAAAGGCACCGACTGTCGCCTGGGTAAACAGGGTAAAAATGACATGCGCACTTTCATGGCTGGTTAAAAGCTGGCGCAGGTTCCAATGTTTTTCCTGCCCCATTTTTTCATCAACAACCGGTTTGTATTTGCTTGCATTATCATCTTTATGATATTTCACTGGCATAGAATCAGGGCGCGTCATTTCGCGATGATTCTGTTTCTTTTGCTGAAAACGGATATTAGGCTGGGTAATATCGGTGGTTGGAAAACCAGGAATTTCAGTGATCGCCTGATCGCGGTTTTCGGGAATATTTTCCACCACACCAAAATCCAGCGCATTACCCAGACAGGCACTGACACAAGAAGGCTTTAAACCGACTTCCAGGCGGTCAACACACATATTACATTTACTGACTTCACCTTTAACCGGGTCGAGCTGTGGCGCGTTATACGGGCAAACCCAGGTGCAGTAACCACAGCCGAAACAGATATCAGGGTCTTGCAGTACTGCGCCATATTCGGTGAATTTAGGGTAGGCACGGGTAGGGCAGCCTTTCAGACAGACAGGGTCATCGCA
>DAOVWV010000093.1 GCA_030636485.1 Methyloprofundus sp. | reverse complement strand
TGTCGTTTGCCATTCAGGGTGTTGCGGGGCTAATTGCTTAACTCTGTCGATGGCAAATAATAACTGAAAATAGACGGGACGTTCAGTCCATAAAGTACCATCATTATCGAAAGTGGCAATACGCTCTGCTGGCTGCACATAATCGGTATTGGCCTTATCAGTCACGGCGTGTACAAATTCAATGATATTGGTTTTTGCGGCTCCTTCATGCCATGAGGGCAGAGGGTCTTTAGGAATGACTGCCGTGCATGAGCAGCCCGTTAAAGTAAGTAAAAGTATTGCCATTGAGGCAATGTAATATTTTCTTTGTTTAGTCATTAGCTTACCTATCTTAATTGTAACTTCTCATTATCCTAAAAATAGCCGTTGAACGCTATGTATTCCATTAGGATTATGGGAACTTTGTTAAAATATTAGGCTAATTTGGCGAAGGTATTATTAAAACCTCGCTCTTAAGCAAAGGATTAGCTAATATGAGTACCACATTTGACTCTACTGTCTTTACTGCGTTGATCTTCGGCTTGATCAGTGCATGCTCTCTACCATTAGGTGCTTTAACCACGCTGTTCTGGAAACCCTCTGATCGCGCAATTGCTTTTTTAATGTCTTTTGGCGGCGGTGCATTGCTCGCGGCCTTAACCCTTGATTTAGTTGCGGGAACCGTTGCCAAAGGTGATTTCTATCCTTTGGCGGCTGGCTGTATTACGGGAGGAATCCTGTTTATTGGTTTAAATAATATCGTGAATGATTTTGGAGGCTTCTTAAGAAAAGCCTCCACTACCATATATCATTTACGCAAACAGGAATACCGAAAATTTAAAAAAATACTTTCCATGGCAAAGCGTACCGATGTATTTCATGGCTTAAGTGATGCGGACTTTAAGGTGTTAGCGGCAGCGATTCACCATCAAACGATTAAAAAAGGAGCCTCAGTTTTCACTAAGGGAGACCCCTGTGATAATTTATATTTCATCGACTCGGGAAGCATATCATTACTGGATCCCATTGACAAAGAAACAACGAAAATATTAAGCCATAATGATGATTTGGGGTGGCTGGCATTTCTCACTGGAACCCCTTACCGGTTTACCGCCAGAGCTGTTGACGATGTCAGCTTGTGGGTACTTCCTAAAGCGGCTTTTTTTCATTTGCTCCCTGATTCGCCTACTTTGGCACATGCTGTTCAGCATTGGCTTCAGGATGACCAGCTGACACATTACCTAAGCATCCATCATGGCTTATCTAAGCAAGCCATTAAGCACTGGCAAGAGCAGTCCATGCATAGCATAGTCCGGCGTGGCATATTTTCTTCAGCCGTCACTATTGATCATAGAGCTAAAGCCTTTTGTGCAGCAGCGAAATATATTAAAGGATTTGATCTGTTTTCAAACTTGCCCGATGACGAATTGCGGGCGATTGCAAGCCGGTTGATATTTAAGAAATTTGCCAAGGGTGAAACTTTTTTTCATCGTGGCGAAGCCGCCAATTATTTATATATTATTGAGCAAGGGGCTGTTTCAAAGCTGGATGCTGTTGACCACTCCGTTCATTCCATCGATATAAGCGCGCATTGTTCTTTTGGTTATATGGCTTTTTTTACCGGTAGCCGTAACTCTATGTCAGCCGTTGCACTTGAGGCAACACAGGCATGGGTTTTACGGCGCAAAGATTTTAATGATTTACTCACTGTATTGCCTGCATTGGCAGCGCAATTCAAGCAGTATTTACAGCAAAAAAATGTGTTGTTTTATCTCGAAGAAAGACAGCAACTTACTGAGGACAGTGCCAAAAAGTGGATTAAAAGTGCCCTAAAAAATATTGATGCCAGTAAAAAAATAAAGCCTGTTGCCGGAATACATTTTGATATTAGTGAACATAAGGGAGCCCCTTTAGGTATCTGGTTAGGTTTAATGCTTGATGGAATCCCTGAAGCCCTAGTTATTGGCGCTGGAGTGGCGCATTCAGGCCTGGCATTTTCTTTATTGGCTGGATTGTTCTTTTCCAATTACCCAGAGGCTTTATCGAGTTCCAATGGTATGCGCCAGCAGGGCATGAAATTTAATACCATACTGTTTATGTGGACGACTCTGATGTTAATAACCGGCGTTCTTAGTGCCCTGGGAAGTATTTATTATGCCGGAGTCAGTGATGCCGTGTTTGCCTTTACCGAAGGTGTTGCGGCGGGAGCCATGTTAACCATGATTGCCCAGACCATGCTTCCGGAGGCTTATATAAAGGGGGGTGAAATAGTCGGGTTTTCCACTCTGTTAGGATTTTTAACGGCTATTTTTTTTAAAACGCTGGAATAAGCTTAGGTGGACTGGCTTTTTATCTCCCTTTGGCTAAAGTGAGTGTAACCACACAAATGATGTATTTATTGTTCACAAGCTTACGCTGTGTACTATAATAGACGTTAATATTATGCAAAAAAGAAAAATGGCGAAAGATAGCAAATATTGTATGAATATCGCTCTTTTTGCATGAAAAATAGCTAACATCAGTCATTAATACACATTTTCAAACGCATTAGCCCATTATGATAAAACCGAACCGTTGCCTGATCATTAGTAGTATGGTAATACTATTACTGATGCAGGGTTGTAGTCTACAGCAGCCGATTAAAACACCTGTGACAGAGCAGCCTGTTTCCATAGTCGATCCGGCTAACCCGACTGAGCAGGGTACAATCGAAAATGCCATATCCATCGTTGAAAAAGGGGAAATAATCGTTCCCGAAATTAATGATAGCTGGCAGTATATCATTTCACTTTATGCAATACCTGATGTCGATAATGCACGCATTGACCGCGCAATAAAAAGGTTTCTTGCCCACCCTGAATATATTCAAAAAATTCAAACACGTGCAGAACCTTACCTTTACAATATCATTCAAGAAATCGAAGCGAAAGGCCTGCCGGGAGAGCTTGCTTTACTCCCTGCCATCGAAAGCGGCTTTAAAGCGCATGCGTACTCCCATGCCCGCGCGGCTGGCTTATGGCAATTTATACCAGCCACAGGCAAGATTTATGGTTTAGATCAAAACTGGTGGTACGATGGCCGGCGTGATGTCTATTCTTCAACGGCAGCGGCAACCAGTTACCTGAAAAAATTAGGTGCGATGTTTGATAACGATTGGTTATTGGCTTTGGCATCCTATAATGCGGGGATGGGGACAGTCGGCAGGTCCATCAAACGTAATAGGGCAAGGCATAAGCCGACAGATTTCTCGTCTTTAAAACTCCCCCGAGAGACGCAAAATTATGTGCCCAAACTCTTGGCCTTGGCAAAAATATTTGCTAACCCAGGTTACTATGGGATCACCTTAAAAACACAAGAACATAAACCTACATTTGTCGCCGTTAATATTGGCTCGCAACTGGATTTATCAAAAGCAGCTCAGCTGGGTGAGATTTCACTGGATGAATTGTTTCATTTAAATCCGGGCTTTAACCGTGGCTATACGCCGCCGCAAGGGCCGCATCGCTTATTGATTCCGGTTGAAAATGCGGAGATCTTTAAAAAGAATCTAGCCATGCTGCCTGATGACCAGCGTGTGCAGTGGCATAGACATAAAATCAAAGCGGGTGAAAACCTGGGCAGTATAGCGCGTCGTTATCAGACTCGAATAAAAGTCATTCGTGAGGTTAACCGTTTAAAGAATAATAATATTCGAGCCGGTGCCTATTTAATGGTGCCTGCTGCACAAAATACTGCTAGCGATAATCCTTTTATTCGCGCTAATGCCATAAATCCGAGAAAGAAATATCCTTCTTATAAAGTCAGGAAAGGTGATAGCCTGTGGAGTATTGCCAAGAAATTTAAGACGCGTAGTAAAGACATTGCTCGCTGGAATCGCATTGGTTTAAAATCAGCATTACACCCAGGGCAGACCTTAATCATCAAAAAACGTAGTTAATGAGAGGGTATAATGAAATCTTCGGTATCTTCTTATTATTGACTGGCACCTGAACTATGCAAAAGCCGTGATTCATGCATCTCGTGAGCAGGAATCCATGTTCAACGGAAATGCGCGAGAACGCTTGTGCATACGTTTGAGTGGGTAGACGGCGGGGGTGACGACCTTTTATCTGCATTTAACAGTAAATAATGAGAAGTTACAATCCTCGCTCCTAAGTTAAGGTGACATATACTTCGCGCGGTCACGGTTACCAAGTCTATATAGGATGTGCTGAGGCACGAAGCGCATCTTTCGATACTTGATGCGCTTTCTATCGTCAGCTTATTCTGCTGCTTTTTTTACCGCTACACACATTGCATAGTCACATAATCAATGAATAATAAATACTTACTGACTTGCTTTGTATTATTGCAGCTGACTGCCTGCGCTGTTCCTATCGAAGATATTAGCTCACCCGCTAAGGTGCCTGAGACATTCTCGCAAACCGGGGAGTTTGTGCGCCAACCACATTGGTGGCTGGCATTTAATGATTCCCAGCTCGAATCCCTTATAGACGAGGCATTAGGTAATAACTTTAGTCTGCTAGCCGCCTTTAACCGGCTGGAACAGGCGGAGGCGATTGCGGTAAAAAGTAGTTCTGAATTAATTCCCAGTATCAGTGCAGTCTTTGGAGGGCAACAAAACTATTCGAATATCAGCGATAGTAGTCAGTTTGCTCTGGGGCTTAATGCCAGCTATGAGGTTGATTTATGGGGGCGCTTACGGGCGAAAAAACATGCGGCCGAACTTGATATACGCGCTGCACAGGAGAACCTATATACAGCCAGCATTTCTTTGTCTGCTGAAGTGGCCATTGCCTGGTACCGCTTAATTGAGCAACGCAGTCAGCTACAATTACTGAAGCAGCAAATCAAGACCAATCAGGATAATGTACTGATCATTAGCTATCGTTTTGCCGGCGGGCAAGCCAGTGCTGCGGATCTTTTTCAGCAGCAACAAACCTTAGAAGCCAGGGTAGGGGATCAAACACGCGTTATTGCGAGCATTAAAATACTTGAGTACCAGTTGGCGATATTGACAGGGAATACCCCGGGTATGCTTCAACTTCCTGATAATAGCCAATTACCTGCTTTACCTGAGCAACCACAAACAGGGCTAGGGACTGAGCTGGTTCAACGCCGCCCTGATTTGCGCCTGGCTTATTTTCAGGTACAGGCGGCAGACCAGCGCACTGCTTCAGCGATTGCCGACCGTTTTCCCAAGCTAAGCCTTTCCGCCAATGTTGATACGCTGTCGCCTAATTTACAATCATTATTTAATAACTGGATTGCAACGCTGGCGGGTAACTTGATCCTGCCTATAGTGGATGGCGGACGACGGGTGGCTGAAGTGGATAGAACAAAAGCGGTTGCGGCTGAAGCACTGAATAATTATGGGACAACAATACAGCAAGCCATAAAGGAAGTGGAAGATGCGCTGATTCAGGAACAGCAACAGCAGCAATTGATCAGCAGCCTGAATAAGCAATATAAACTCTCCCAACAGGCAACCGAACAAATTCGGCTACGCTATATGTATGGGGCAATGGATTTTTTACGTGTGTTAACCACCCAGATTAACCAGCAATCTTTAGAACGAAATCGACTGTTGGCAAAACGTCAGTTGATAGAATATCGTATCAATCTCTATCGTTCATTAGCCGGAAGCTGGATTTTAGACTCTCTAGAACAAACGGTGGTAAACAATAAACAGAAAAACAAGGAATAATAATGGCTAAACGCCTGTTACGGTGGATACCCTCAATACTGATTCTAAGCATTTCGCTGAGTATGTCGTATTACTGGTTAAAAAATAAACCCAAAGCAAAAAAAAGTAGCGTGCAATATTCAGTGCCCTTAGTTGATATTATTCACTTAAAGGCGAGCGATCACAGCATTAATGTTCACGCAATGGGCAGTGTCATACCCGCCAAAAAAGTGAATTTGACCTCACGTATCAATGGTATGGTTATCTCGGTCAGCCCACACTTTATCCCTGGCGATTTTCTCAAAAAAGGCGAGAAAATTGTGCAGCTTGATCCCACTGACTACGCGTTGGTAATCAAACAAAAAGAAAATGCACTGGCAAAAGCTGAATTTGATTTAACCATAGAGCTCGGCCAGCAGGCCATTGCGCAACGTGAGTTTAAACTATTAAATGCCAATTTAGATCCACAAAGCAGGAATCTGGTATTGCGTAAACCACACCTAGCCTTGGCAAAAACAGCGATTTCAGCCGCAAAAGCCGCATTAAAGCAGGCGCGTCTGGATTTACAGCGTACCAAGACCAGCAGCCCGTTTAATGCGATTATCCTCGAAACCAATGCCCATATAGGTTCCTGGGTATCCACCTTTTCTACAGGAACGCCCTTGATCAAGCTGGCAGGGATTGATAATTTCTGGGTTTTATCCAGTCTTTCCATCAATAAGCTGAATAAAATAAACATCCCCCACTTTAATAGTGAACAAGGATCACTGGTCAAGGTATTTTATGCGGCCGCCTGGGGAGAGGGTGTGTATCGCTTGGGGACAGTCAAACGCCTGAAAGCGGAGCTGGAACCATTGGGGCGTATGGCTCAGGTTATTATCGAAGTCCCCGATCCACTGGGGCGATTGGCTGAAAATAAAAATGCACCACGATTAATATTGGATGCTTTTGTGCGCGTAGACATTGCCGGTAACACACTGGAAAATATTTATGCGATTG
>DAOVWV010000014.1 GCA_030636485.1 Methyloprofundus sp. | reverse complement strand
CATTTGTGCAATACGCTCAGCAATATTAATGGTAAAAGCATCATGACCACGATTCCAGCAGGATACAAAAACCTGTCCCTGATAATCGGAATCAATTAACCCGACTAAGTTGCCGAGTACAATGCCATGCTTATGCCCTAAACCAGACCGGGGCAATAGAACCGCCGCCAAATGCTGGTCATTAATATGGATTGCGATCCCGGTTGAAATCAGGGTTGTTTCTCCAGGCTGTAGCGTTATTTCAGACTCTATACAAGCCCGTAAATCTATACCCGCAGAGCCATCAGTGGCATAGTGGGGCATAGGAATCTCTTTTCCGAGGCGTGAATCTAATATTTTAAGTTGTACTTTCTGCATTTAATCTCTCTGCAATTAAAGTCAATAACTGCTTAGCAAGTTGTAATTTATCGGTCATTTTAAAGCTCTTTTCACCATTATCCCAATATACATGCAAGGCATTAAGGTCTGAGTCAAACCCACCTTCAGCTTGTCCCACCCAGTTAGCGGCAATCATATCCAGATTTTTGCGCTGCAATTTATCCTGGGCATACTGTGCCAGATCCTGTGTTTCAGCCGCAAAACCCACGGTATAAGGTCTATCGCTTAAGCGAGCAACACTGGCCACTATATCTGTGGTTCTTTGTAAATTTAGCTGGGTCTGCTCACCTTGCTTTTTTATTTTTTCCACCTGTAGCGTAGCAGGCGTATAATCAGCAACGGCTGCAGCCGCTATCATTATATCCTGTGTGGCTATTTCACGCATAACAGCAGCATACATATCGGCAGCACTCTCAACTAAATGTATTTTAACATTCTTTATCACTGCTAAGTGAACCGGCCCGCTAATTAAGGTGACTTCAGCACCGAGTTGTCGCGCCTGCTCTGCCAGGGCATAGCCCATTTTACCTGAGCTTCTATTAGTGAGATAGCGCACAGGATCTAAAGCTTCGCGTGTAGGGCCTGCAGTAATGAGTATTTTTTTCCCGTGCAAAATCTTCGGGGCATTAAGTGCCTCAAGTTCTTGCACAATGTTTTCTGGCTCGCTCATACGCCCCAGGCCTGTATCGCCACAAGCCTGACTGCCAGCTTCAGGGCCAATAAAGTTCACCCCATGCTGTGTTAGGTGCTGGATATTTTCCTGAGTCACCGCTTTATGCCACATTGCCTGATTCATTGCCGGAGCAATATAAACAGGGCATTCGGCGGCAAGGTAAAGAGTGCTTAGTAAATCATTAGCAAGACCATGGCTGAATTTTGCAATGCTATTTGCACTGGCAGGTGCGATAAGAAACACATCAGCCCAACGAGCCAGGTTTATATGACCCATTGCATTTTCCTGGCTTTCATCCAGTAATTGGGTATGTACCGGATACCCAGATAATGCCTGAAAAGTAAGTGGCGTAACAAATCGTGTTGCAGCCAAAGTCATCACAACCCTGACATCATACCCCTGCTTCACCAATAATCTGAGTAGTTCAGCCGATTTATACGCTGCAATACCACCACTAATACCTAAAAGTATGCGTTTCAAGATCAAAATACCCTAGTAAATAAAATGCTTATTATGGCAAGACTTCAACTTTTGTTCTATAGTTTTGTAATATATAAATATTATTTTAGCCAAGGAAGAAAATGCGTATTACAGACTGGCCTGCGGATGAGCGGCCTAGAGAGAAACTACTGGCTCATGGAGCCGGCACTTTAACAGATGCAGAATTATTGGCCATTTTTTTACGCACTGGGATTCAGGGTAAAACGGCCGTTGACCTGGCACAGGATTTATTAACCGGGTTTGGCTCCTTACAGGCCTTAATGCAAGCCGACTGCGCAACCTTTACTCAGGGAAAAGGGTTGGGAAATGCCAAGTATGCGCAACTCCAGGCTGTTCTGGAAATGGCACGACGGCATACCTTTGAAGAGCTGGAGCGGGGTGATGTATTAACCAGCCCTGAGGCAACGCGCCATTATTTAAGTAGTCAGTTAAGGCACTATCCTTATGAGGTTTTTGCCTGTTTGTTTCTGGATAACCAGCATCATATCCTTGAATTTGAAGAGCTGTTTAGAGGCACCATTGATGGTGCCAGCGTCTATCCAAGAGAAGTCGTCAAAAAAGCACTGGATCATAATGCGGCGGCGGTTATCTTTGCGCATAACCATCCATCGGGCATTTCGGAACCTAGCCATGCCGATAAGTCCATTACCCATAAATTGCAACAGGCTTTAGACTTATTGGATATACGCGTATTGGATCATTTTATTATTGGCGATGGGGTACCATACTCTTTTGCCGAGCATGGCCTGTTATAAGGTCTGCCCAGCTTTATTATTCAGTTAACTTCAATTCGGCTTCATGATATTTCTGACTACTGATAGCGACAATGTCATCAGGTAATTCGGGTCCTGGCGGGGTTTTATCCCAGTCTAATGTTTCTAGATAATCACGAATAAACTGCTTATCAAAGCTAGGAGGGCTCATGCCAGGCTGATATTGATCCACGGGCCAGAAACGCGAAGAATCAGGCGTAAGCGCCTCATCAATTAAATATAATTTGCCATCATCATCCAGGCCAAACTCAAATTTGGTATCGGCAATAATAATACCCCGTTGTTTGGCAAAGGCTGCCGCTGTGGTATAAAGCCTAAGGCTGACATCACGGACTTTACAGGCCATTTCCTCACCTAACAAAGGAATCGTTTCGGCAAATGAAATATTTTCGTCATGATCTCCAACAGCCGCCTTAGTGGAGGGTGTATAAATCGCTTCAGGAAGCTGTTCTGCTAACTGCAGTTTTTCAGCCAGTTGAATGCCACAGACACCACCGGTTCTTTGATAGTCTTTCCAGCCTGAACCAATTAAATAACCTCGCACAATGGCTTCAACCGGGAGTGGGTTTAATTTTTTTACAATAATGCTACGGCCTTCTATTTGCGCGCGCTCCTGATCATCAGGCACCACATCCTTCAAGCTAAGACTGGCTAAGTGGTTAGGAATAATGTCTTGCATTTTCTCAAACCAAAAATTGGAAACAGAAGTCAATACCCGCCCTTTACCTGGAATAGGGTCAGGCAAAACCACATCAAAGGCAGACAAGCGGTCAGTCGTTACAATAAGTAAGTGCTTGTCATCCACATCGTAAATATCGCGCACTTTACCACGAGCGCGTAGTTTTAAATTGGAAATGGATGATTCAAATAAAGCAGCTGGAGCAGTCATATTATCGGGTGAAATTAAACAAAGAAATAATGAGCTATTTTATATGAATATTTATCATGCTGGCTAAAATAATCTACTCTTATCAGCAAAAAGTTTCCTGATGATGTGTAACGCTCAGCCAGAACGTAACCATTAAGCATAACTCAGCCCTCCCCTATTCGCAGCTGCGCATAAACGCAAGCATGACAAAAACAGGCAAGCCCTCTTTGTTTACAAACTTGAGGGAAGCAGGCAGCCCACATAGGCAAACGACCCGCTTCCTCTCAAGATGGGATTAAAACCTCCCGTGACGCTTGCACAGACAGAAACAAGAATATATAAGCTAAGCAACTATCGTCGCTAACTCATCATATAAACGTTTCTTTTTCCAGCCAGCAAAAACACTATCATCAAAAGATAAGTCGTAATCAATGGCATATTCGTAACAACTCCTAAATAAGCGTGCCGTTCGGAAGGCATGTAGCTCATCATCGGCAGAAATTGTCTCAACATTACCCACTTGAAATGTTTTGTTACGAGATTTTCTGTTACAAACCCAAAAAACCGTGTAGCAAAGGTAACTCTTATCTTTTCTTTTATCGTATTTAATTGTTCTTGAAACACCCGTTAAGCCAGTTGTTGTCTTATTTTTAGGTGGTTTCAGAAATCGTGTTCTACTGCCTTTGAGAACAATTAGCATCTGGTCACGCCAGGCAATAGCAGCGGCAACTGATTTATTTCGATTGCCCCATAGTTTATGTGAAAAATAGCGGCTATTCTCTTTACCGCGTCGGACGATGCGGACTTGATAACCGAAAGCATCAGGTTCGGTGATATGTTTATGTTTCATAATGAGACTTCTTTAATGTTTTATCAAGTTACAATCACTTCAGTTATGAATTTTTTAGCTTAAAGATAACACTCAGTGATTTTTATCTGCGATGAACACTGCCACCGCCGAAGAAATCCGAGGTATTACAGTGTTAATTTTCCTTCGGCCTAACTTTCCGGTTTCATGTCGAAATAGCATATATGAAAGTTTTTGCGAATTCATTGTGGCTTCCAGAACTAAGTAAACGACTAAGTTAAATATTAATGAAAAATAAATCCCCTAAACACTGGGCTGAAAAATTTCTCTTAACATATTATCTAGCTTTCAAAAAATTCTTGAATTTTTGTAACTTTGTGCTACGAGTTATTCGTAGAATCTTAAGAGTACCCTATTTCATCCTTGAACAAAAGATATTTTTATTAGTTTTGTGAAAAACCTAGCATTTTAGTGTAGAATTTCTTTGATCCACCTTGCCGTGGGTATAATTATGATTTTTTTCTACATTTAAGCACTAAGCTAAGGAGACACACATGAGTGTATTAGTAGGTAAGCAAGCCCCTGATTTTACGGTTCCTGCTGTTTTAGGTAATGGCGATATCGTTGATTCTTTCAGCTTTTCAGATGCAACAAAAGGTAAATATGCGGTTATCGTATTCTACCCATTAGACTTTACTTTTGTTTGTCCAAGTGAGCTTATCGCTCTGGATCATAGAATGGATGATTTTACCAGCCGTGGCGTTGAAGTGATTGCCGTTTCAATTGACTCTCATTTCACCCATAACGCCTGGAGAAATACCGCTATTAATGAGGGCGGTATTGGCCCGGTTCGTTACACAATGGCAGCAGATATGGCACATACCATTGTTAAAGACTATGATGTTGAAGCAGATGCGCCAGCAGTTGCTTATCGTGGTAGCTTTTTAATTGATAAAGCGGGCATGGTTCGTCACCAGGTTGTCAATGATCTGCCTTTAGGCCGTAATATTGATGAAATGCTACGTATGGTTGATGCCTTACAGTTCCATGAAGAGCACGGTGAAGTATGTCCGGCTGGCTGGACTAAAGGTGATTCCGGTATGGATGCATCACCAGCGGGTGTTGCATCATACTTAAGCGAGAATGCTGACAAGTTATAAGTCGGTTTTATTGCACATAAAAGCGGGCTACCTCTAAGGTAGCCCGCTTTTTTTATACCTGCACCCAGCTAATTAAGTGCCTTTCTTTTAGCCAGCATCTTCAATAGTTGTAAACGCGTAAAATAAACTGTAATACAGGCCATCAGAATGGCGATAAATGTTTCACCGATTAACATCATGGCAATTGCAAACCCTAGCACATAGCCAACAAAACCAATGACTGCCCAACGTATCCCATTTTCACCATTATGCTTTCCGGTTTGATAAAATACAACAATGGTTACAATCGCGGCCAGTTTAATTAAAATTAACATTATCTACTCCTATTTTTCTTGTCATCACGAATTGTTTAAAATCACTCGCTAAAGTGTAATATACTGATACACTTTAACGTAATTTTATGACCTTGGCTTATTTTTTATTATAAGCCAGCGCTGCAATGCATTGCCTTGATGGATAGTTTTTTTTCAAACCTATGATTTAAAAATAGTCTCTCTTCATTCATCCGCCAACAGGGTGCTGCACGAGTTCAGTACCCTATATACTTCGCGCAGCCACGACTGTAGTTTTCTAGCGACTGAGTCTACCAGTAGCTTATATTGCAGGTGCAATTGCGGCGGCTTGTTTAGCCGCCCCATAAGCGTAACCATGCGAAGCATAAAAACAACCTTAACGATAGGATATACACATGGGAAAGTTCACCAAAGCTATTTTTATATTTTTTTCTTCACTGCTAATACTCATTGTTGCAGCAGTCATCATCATTCCTTTGTTTATTGATTTAAATGACTATAAGCCAGAAATAGAAGCCGCCGTAAAAGATGAAACCGGGCGTACCCTAAGCATAAGAGGCGACTTAAATGTTTCTGTTTTTCCCTGGCTTGGAATATCCACAGGGGAAATTAGCTTAAGCAATGCCGCTGGTTTTGAGGAAGAAAATTTTGCCCTGATTGGCGAAAGTGATATTAAAGTAAAACTAATCCCCCTCTTTTCCAGAAAAGTTGAAGTCAGAACCATCGTTTTAAAAGGCCTGGAACTTAATTTAGCCAAAAACAAACAAGGCATCAGCAATTGGGATGATTTGATTAAGCCAAAAGAAGCACAAGATCAGCAAGAAGCCATAGCAAAGAAAGAAGGTAATAAGGCTGAACCACTGATCAGCGCATTTGTCATTGGTGGCCTGGAGCTAAAAGACGCTCAAATCAGCTGGAATGACCAACAGTCAGCACAGCGTCTTGTTATCAATGATTTTAATTTATCATCTAGTGCGGTTGCCTTTAATGAGCCTATTGAGCTTAAATTATCTTTTTTGCTAAAAAATCCAGACACTGCTGCGTCGGAACAACTAGCTCTATCCACTCGCCTGGTGGTTGATGAAACATTACAAAAAATACAACTAAAAAGCTTTAAGCTGGATTCTACCACTAAAGGAGAATCAATTCCCGGTGGCGTGTTTGATGCACAGCTATTCACTGAAGTGACACTGGATCTACAGCAGCAAACCTTAGCGCTTGAAAAAATTCAGTTTAATAGCAATATGATAGATTTAACAGGGTATTTAAAGGCCAGTCAGTTAAATGCCCAGTTGCAGTATGAGGGCACAATTCAAATTGCAAGCTTTAGCCCCAAAGCACTCTTGCAACAATTGCAAATGGATGTACCGGAAACCACGGATAGTCAGGTTCTACAAAAATTTGTCATGGGCTTTTCCCTACAAGGCACAAAGGACTCTGTAGCACTCAATAAGTTAGACATCACCCTGGATGACACGAAAATTATAGGCAACATCCGCGTAAAACAGTTTAAAAAACCAGCCATTACCTTTAATTTAGCCATTGATGATATTGACGTAGATCGTTACAGCGCCCCGAAAAAAGAAAATGCAGCACCATCCCCTGTAGCCACTCCAGCCAGCGCTGTTGCGAAAGCCACAACGCTCATCCCCGTCGAAACGATACGCGCCCTCAATCTATCCGGTGATTTAACCATAGGCAGTTTAAAAGCAGCCAACCTAAAGATGAAAGAACTCAGTTTAAACCTAAAAGCGAAACAGGGTATTTTACGCACTAAACAGAGCATTAAGCACCTCTATAAGGGGCACTATAAGGGAAAAGTAACCATCAATGCTAAATCAAAAACGCCCACTATCTCACTGAATGAAAAAATATCAGGCGTTCAGTTAGAGCCATTATTAAAAGACCTACAAGCAGAATCTACAGCAAAATTAAAAGGCACGGCAAATATCGCCGCCGAATTAAAAGCGCGTGGAAATACACTCCCTGCGATTAAATCAAGCTTAGGTGGCAAACTACGATTTTCATTGCACAAAGGTGCAATCAGGGAATTTAATCTGCAAAAAATCATTGATGTAGGTAAATTGGCCATTAAAGGCAAGGAAATGAAAAAAAGCTACACCCATGAGCAAACGGTTTTTTCAGTTATCAAAGGCACGGCAACAATAAAACAAGGGCTTATTAATAACCCTGATTTCCTGGCTGAATCATCAACAGTCGAAGTTAAAGGTAAGGGTACTGTAAACCTGGTCAATGATGCACTTAATTATCAGTTGATCGCAAAGGTAAAGCCGGGCAGCAAAAAACCCAAGCGTATAGTGGATCGCCCTATTGCCATCAAGGTGGCAGGAACAATATCAGAGCCGAGCTATAAAGTGGATCTATCCTCATTAAAGTCGATGCTGACTGAGAAAGAAAAGAAAAAAGTGGATAAATTTATCAATAAAGGCGAAAAAGAGATAGATAAAGCCCTGGGCAAAGGAACGGGTAAGGCAGTGAATAAACTATTAAACAGTTTTTTCTAAAGGACGCTTACAAAACATTAGATTAAGTTAGATTTCTGTAAAACCCCATATCCACTCTCTGCAAAAGCCGTCATTCCTGTATGCCGTTAGCAGGAATCTATGCTCAACGTAGATTCCCGATAACAAACTTCGGGAATGACGAGCTTACCCAGTCAAGCGTGGGCACAAGCTTTATCTGCATTTATCCGTAAATAATGAGAAGTAACAGGTTTTTGCATAAAAGGAACCACCTGCTCGCTATTTTTTCCTTTTATTTACAGACATAAAAAAAGCAGTCTAAATGACTGCTTTTTTGGATTTTCCTAGCCTAATTTAAGCGCTATATATCACGCACATCTTTTCCTGTATATACCTGCCTTGGGCGACCTATACGTTGCCCTGGCTCTCCCATCATTTCCAGCCAGTGAGATACCCACCCCGATGTACGGGCAATGGTAAACATCACGGTGAACATGTCCACAGGAATATTTAATGCCTTATAAATAATTCCCGAATAAAAATCGACATTGGGATACAGTTTTTTCTCTATAAAGTATTCATCTTGCAGTGCATACTCTTCTAATGCCAAAGCTAAATCAAACAAAGGATCCTTAACACCAGTACTTTCAAGAACTTCATAGCAGGCTTTGCGGATAATCGTGGCTCTCGGGTCAAAATTCTTATAAACCCGGTGCCCAAACCCCATTAGTCGAAAAGGGTCATTTTTATCTTTTGCCTTGGCAATAAACTCAGGAATTCTATCGACTGAGCCAATTTTTTCCAGCATACTTAATACAGCTTCGTTAGCACCACCATGTGCCGGCCCCCAAAGTGCACCAATACCTGCAGCAATACAGGCATAAGGATTTGCCCCAGTACTGCTAGCCAGGCGTACCGTTGAAGTACTCGCGTTTTGCTCATGATCGGCATGCAAAATAAACAACAGGTTCAAAGCCTTAACAGCAACCGGATCAATATAATTATCTTTATCTATATATTTCTGCGATGGTAGCGAAAACATCATATTCAGGAAGTTTTCACAATAACTGAGATCCGACCGTGGATAGACACGCGGATAGCCAACGGAATGACGATAACAAGCCGCAGCAATAACGGGCATTTTTGCCAACATGCGCATCGCAGAAATTCGCCGATGCTCAGGGTCATTCATATCCAGTTCACTATGATAAAAGGCCGATAAAGAGCCTACAATTCCCACCATCATCGCCATCGGATGCGCATCATAATGGAAACCGTCAATAAAATTGTGCATTGCCTCATGCAACATGGCATGTTGACCAATCTCATGCTCAAACTCAGACTGTTGTTGCTTATCCGAAAGCTCGCCATTCATTAATAAATAGGCAACCTCAAGAAAGGAACATTTTTCAGCGAGTTGATCAATGGGATAGCCTCTATATAACAAGACACCGTTCTCACCATCAATATAAGTGATTGCGCTCTTACAGCTAGCCGTCGACATAAATCCCGGGTCATAGGTAAACAGACCCATTTTCTGATTGAGAGCACTCACATCAACAACGGGAGTACCAACAGTTCCTGTAAGTAAAGGAAGGTCAACTTCCTTTCCTGTAGAATTATTTCTTATGGTCAGTGTGTCTTGTGCCATGGCGTTTCCTCTATTGTAAAAAGCGCTGTCCAGTCTCTATAGAACTACTTACTGTAACGCTTACGGAATTTATCTACACGTCCAGCAGTATCAACAACACGCTGCTTACCGGTAAAAAAAGGATGGCAAGCTGAACATACCTCAATATGTAAATCCTTACCTAAGACAGAGCCTGTAGCAAACTCATTTCCACAACCGCAAGTAACGGTTATTTGTTTATATTCTGGGTGAATTTCTGGTTTCATAATGACCTTTACACGTCTAAAAAAACGACTAACATACAATTTTGAACAGAGTATAATACTTCTTTACTTAACTATCTGCAAGTTTCAATCAAAAAATATGCGTATTATTACCATAAATACTAATGGAATTCGCGCGGCTGAGCGCAAAGGTTTTTTTATCTGGCTAGCAAAACAAGAAGCTGATGTGGTCTGTATCCAAGAGACCAAGGCACAACCAGAACAACTGATAGCGGATGCTTTCAGACCGGAAGGCTATCATTGCTACTACCATAGTGCAGAAAAAAAAGGCTATAGCGGTGTCGCCATATACAGCAGACACCAACCCGACAAAGTGATCGTTGGCATGGGTTTTAGTGATATCGATAGCGAAGGCCGCTATCTGGAAATCCAGCTTGGCAAACTCAGCGTTATTTCCCTGTACCTCCCCTCTGGCTCGGCCAAAGAGGAGCGCCAGGCGTTTAAATACAGCGTCATGGATCGTTTTATGCCTTTTTTGCAGGACTGTGCAAAAAATGGGCGTGACTATATCATCTGTGGTGACTGGAATATCGCACACAAAGAAATTGACCTAAAAAACTGGAAAGCAAACCAGAAAAACTCAGGCTTTTTACCTGAGGAGCGCGCATGGCTAGATCAATTATTTGATCAGGAAGCCTGGGTCGATGGCTTCAGGATTGCCAACCAAGAGAGCGATCAATATACCTGGTGGTCCAATCGTGGCCAGGCATGGGCAAAAAATGTTGGCTGGCGCATTGATTACCAAGTTATCAGCGAACATTTACAAGACACGGTATTGTCCGCTTCCATCTATAAAGATGAGCGATTTTCCGACCATTCCCCTCTTATTATGGACTATGATTATTCACTAGAGGCAGGCAATTCACCTGAATAATTGTAACGTCTCATTACCCAGTCAAGTCTGGGCACAAGCTTTATCTGCATTTACCCATGAATATTGATGGTTATTTTTGCAATGATTTTATTTTTTTATTTTTCAAATATAACCATTTGTTATAAAAACAAAATATATCATATATATTTTTAAAGTATTGTGATATATTTTTTTAACTTATTGCGATTATACTTAAGGAATTAGAAATGGGGCGTGCAAAAATACCTGAAAACCAGAAATTAGCCAAAGCTTTACAAGCATTGCATCAGATTAATGGTTCAGAACAGGGGGTCATCAGAGGAAAACAACTGAAACAGGAAAATCGTGAAATTTTACGAGAAACTGGATTTTTGCAGGAATTTCTCAAGGGCTGGTATTTTTTATCTAGCCCAACAACAGAATCTGGTGACAGCACGTCATTTTTTGTTAATTATTATGAGTTTTTGTCTCTCTATTTGACTGATCGATTTGATAAAAATTATTGTTTGTCCGCCGAACATTCCTTACTATTACAAGCTCAATCCAATGTGGTGCCACAACAAATTAATGTGATTGTTCATAATAACGTAAATCAAAAAATTGATTTGTATGAAAACTATTCGTTATTTGTCTATTCAACTAAAAATTTTATTCCACAATACCTAAAGGACAGCGTTAATGGTGTTCAGTGTTATTCAGCGGCAGCGGCATTGGTATCATTAGCCCCCAAATATTACGAAACACATGGCAATGATATTCAAATTGTTATGAATAAGATTGATAATCCAGCATTGATAGCACAATTAATTGAGCATAATACGCAAGGTGTGTCTCGTCTTGTAGGAGCCTATCGTCAAGTGGGACGCAACGATTTTGCCGATGCTATTTTAAAGCAGTTAAAAAACCTGGCTTATAGTATTTCTGAAGTGGAAAATCCATTTGATAAGAAAATTATTGTTCATTTGAATAGCAAAAAAAATCCTTTGTATAGTCGTGTAAACCTTTTATGGGATAATTTTAGAGATGATATTATTGCGTTAAAACCTGATGTGCCAAAATTATCACTCTCCGAACCTGATTATCTGGCATCGATTGAATCCATAAAGATAAGTGATGCTTATCACAGCTTATCAATTGAACGTTACAAAGTTACACCTGAACTCATTCAAAAAATTGCTGATGGCAGTTGGAACCCTTTATCAGAAGAAGATAAAAAACACCGCGATGCGATGGCTGCCAAAGGTTATTTGGAAGCATTTAATTTAGTTAAGCAATGCGCTAATCAAGCTTATTTAGGACAAAAGAAAGCATCTGAATTATTTATTGAAGACCACCAACGTTGGTTTTATCATCTTTTTATGCCCTCTGTTGAAGCTGGATTATTAACCAGGCACGACTTAATAGGATACAGGAGACAGTTAGTTTTTTTATCGGGATCAAGGCATATCCCGCCTCATTTTGACCATATTCTGGATGGGCTGGATGCATTAAAGGAATGCTTGCTTAACGAGACAGATATGTTTGTTAGTGCCGTTATGGCGCACTTATTAGTGGGTTATATCCACCCTTTCATGGATGGCAACGGAAGAACAGCACGGTTTAGCATGAATGTCATGTTAGCTGAAGGGCGTTATCCCTGGACTATTATTCCTGTCGATATGCGTGATAAATATATGCTAACACTAGAAAAAGCGAGTGTTGATAAAGATATTAAGCCATTCGCTCAATTCATTTCAGAAAGAGTAAAATCATCATATGCCAATTAGGTCATTGGCGAGACCTCCCGACTTTAATCAACGCCCAATTATCTGCCTGTGGTCATTTAACTGAGTTTCGTCACTAGCCCATATATGACTTGTCCATTTCTTATAAGAAGATAGCCCGCTCTACCCTATAAGTTTTTCCAGCTTTTATATCTGCAAGGAATAACTGAAATCAAGCTGGCTGCCCCTCTTGGTTTCGCCGCGCCAAACCACCGGCTAAAATCACACCTGATACTTTCGACTGCTTATTCATTCTCTAATTCTGCTACTATGTCACCAACGAAAACTCATAAAAATATTAATATGTCATTTAAGCAATTAGATTTATGCGCTCCCCTGCTACAAGCTATTACTGAACAAGGCTATGAGCAGCCAACGCCTGTACAAGAACAATCAATCCCCGTCATTTTACAAGGCCAGGATATCCTTGCTGGCGCACAAACCGGCACGGGTAAAACAGCGAGCTTTGCATTACCCATCTTACAGCTTCTCCACAATCAAGAACGCCCAGCAAAACCACATCCGGTCAGAGCTTTAATTGTAACGCCTACGCGTGAACTGGCACAGCAGGTATACGAAAGCTTTAAAATATATGGCCAGCATTTGCCCCTATTTTCTGACGTTATTTTCGGTGGCGTGAGTACTCATGCCCAAATTAAACGCCTACAGCGAGGCACTGATATTCTAGTGGCTACGCCAGGACGATTACTGGATTTACTCAACCAAAAGAAAGTCGATTTATCTCAGGTGCAATTTTTTGTTTTAGATGAAGCAGATCGTATGCTGGACATGGGCTTTATTATCGATATACGCAAACTGATAAATGTATTGCCCGCACAACGTCAAAATTTACTATTTTCTGCGACCTACTCCCAAGAAATAAAAACCCTAGCCGGACATTTATTAAACAACCCCGTCGAAGTAGCTATCGCCAGAGAAAGCGTTGCGGCAAATACGGTTAGCCAATCGGTTTACGCCATTAAAAAAGAAAATAAACGTGAGTTAGTCTCCTGGTTAAT
>DAOVWV010000158.1 GCA_030636485.1 Methyloprofundus sp. | reverse complement strand
GACCAGGGATAAATAGGTGGTTACGACCAGCCATTGAATTGCCTCTTTAAAGGTTAAAATTATCGGAAAAATCCAACAATGATGACATAATTGAGAGCGTTCATCAAGGTATAAACGTAGAGAGCCCCGTCTTTTTTATCTACCGTGGAAGAAACAGTGGATATGATTTATTTAAGCAGTGCAAATCTTCGGTGATACGGTTTGCAGTGCTTTCGTCTCTTGACGAGCCGTGCTATTATTGCCTTTTACATATAATGAAGGAAAGAGTAATGAAAAAGGTATTAATCGGTATGTTACCGGCTGTTTTGGCTTTAGTCGTTTTTGATGCAAATGCAAGGTATGTCCCTTATGCTGAGCAAGCCGTACAAAAGATAACACCTGCTCAATATGATCAGAATAATGATTCGTATATCACGGCAGATGAAGTTGAAGTTGAACTGCGTGAGGATGCCATTAATAAAGCCATTAAAATGCAGAAAAAAGGCATGTCTCAGGAGGCTATCAATCAAGTGATTATGAATATGGAAGATAGTATTGAAGCAGATGCTGAAGTCATTATTAATATATTGGATAAAGATGGCGATGAATTAGTGGAGCCTAATGAAATAAAATAATTGGCTACACTGATTTTTTCTGACTTCAGGTAACATGGCTTTACCATGAAGTGCATGAGGAGCGCGAAGAATGTATGACTATTTTCATTACCTTCATGCTCTTCATGGTTATAAATTTTAAACTGAACTATTTTTTTGGCTAAGTGAGCGGCTCCCTATACTGGATTGGTAAATTACTTGCCAGCACCACATGTACCTTCACCGCACTTGCCTTCTGTTGTTTTAGGTTCCTCTACGGGAGCCGCCATTTTTCCACCGCACTTACCTTCACCGCAGGCACCCTCTTTTACTTTTTCAGAGGCAGATTCAGCTTCGTTCATATAGCCTGAGGCGAGTTCTTTTTGCGCAAATGGGTTGTTTTCAGATGTGGCACAGCCTGTGGTAAGTCCAGCCATTATTGATGCACCAATGGCAAATTTAGTTTTGTGTACATTTTTCATGGATAATCCTGTTTTTTTATAAATAAAGTTTTTGTCATTGTTGTTATGATTCTGTATGAGAATCGTTGCTTAGTCGGTGTTTAATGCTAGACCTTACAGATTATTGAAATATTGCCATAAATTTCTTTTCCCGTTAAGCGCATCATCATTAATGTTACATTAATGATGACCGTTTTAATATAAGTAATATAGTCTAATGGAAGAATTTGCTTTTTATAGCTATTTGATTGGCCTGATTGTTTTCTTGCTGATACTGCTTTTCGCTTTGTCACGAATAAAGAAAAACCCATTTGTTCCTCAGTTCACTATTGCGATCGCAGCCTCTGTGCTTTGGATGGCTGCCGTTGTTTATACTTTATCGCATACTTCTTCATATATAGCCGATACTTTTGTATTAGAAACGCTGCGTAATGCTGCCTGGTTTTTTTTCTTAAGTGTACTTATTTCCAGGCAGGTATATTCAGAAAACTATGCCTTTTTAAGAAGGTCAAAGCTGGCTATTTTATTACCTATCTGGATGTTGGTAATATGTGCAATAGAGCTTTCTCCAGAGCTTTTAGATGTAACGAAATATTACTTGGATCTAGATATCAGGCTATATGCACACTTGAGTTTTGCTATCATAGGTCTGATGCTTATTGAGCAATTGTATCGTAATGTTAATAAAGATCAGCGCTGGGCGATTAAGTATTTATGCCTGGGGTTGGCGGCTATTTTTGTTTTTGATTTTATTATTTATAGTAAATCGGTATTATTTGCTCAGTTGGATTTTGTGCTTTGGGATTCCAGAGGCTTAATAAATGCCCTATGTGCGCCTTTGTTAGCTATTTCGTTTATCCGCTTACAGGATGATGCTCAGCTGGTGACCATATCCCGGACGATGGTTGTGCATACCACGGTACTGTTTGGTACGGGTATGTATATGATTTTTATGTCATTAGCGGGGTTTTATATTAAAAATATAGGCGGTAGCTGGAGCGGTGTTATCCAGGTTTTTTTTATTTTTTTAGCCGTTATACTATTGTTTATAGTATTTGCTACCGGCACAATTCGTGCATATTTAAAGGTTTATTTTAATAAGCATTTTTCTCAGCATAATTATGACTATAGAGAGGAGTGGATAAAGTTAAGCCGTGAAATTGCCAGTTTACAATCACTGGATGATTTAACCCAGTTTGTTATTAAAACGCTGGCTAATTTGGTCGGTAGTGCGGGTGGGGGCTTGTGGTTAAGGAATGAGAAAGGAGAGTTTTACTTAGCTGAAGAGAGGTCTCTGGGATTTTTTTGTGATTCTGTTTTTCAGCAAGATCATGAGTTTATAAGGTTTTTGAATGATAAGCAGTGGGTGATTGATTTCTGCGAATTTAATAATTATCCAGAGATGTATGATGATGTAGATTTGTCTATATGGCTAGCACATAAAAATATCTGGATTATTACCCCTTTATTACACCACAAAGAAGTGGTGGCCTTTGTTGTTTTGACTCAGCCTTTAGTGATGCGTCAATTAAATCATGAAGATCATGATTTATTAAAAACGGTCGGCCTACAGTTGGCGAATGCTTTGGCATTAAGCAAAGTGACGGATGATTTAACGCGAGCGAGACAGTTTGAAGCTTATAGCCGTTTTTCGGCTTTTTTAGTTCATGATTTAAAAAATCTGGTGGCTCAAATCTCGATGATTGTCCGTAATGCAGAAAAACATAAAGGTAACCCTGAGTTTATTGATGATGCTATTGAAACACTAGAAAACGTGGTTAATAAGGTGGAACATTTATTGACTCAGCTTAAAAAAGGGCAAGTTAAGTCCGACAATATATCGGTCATTAATATTCTGGATATTTTGCCGGATATTGTGCTACAACAAGCAGGAAATCTACCAAAACTCAAGGTAGAGTGCAAATCAGAAAAATGTTCTATTCTTGCTGATAAACAGCGTTTTATCGCAGTACTGGGGCATTTGGTTCAAAATGCCCAGGATGCAACGGCTGATAATGGAAGCGTAACGGTAAAGTTAAAGTCTGACTCGGTATATGCATTGATAGATATAATGGACACAGGCTGTGGTATGGATCAGAAGTTTATTATTGAACGGTTGTTTAAACCGTTTGACACAACTAAGGGTAATGCGGGGATGGGGATTGGCGTTTATGAGGCGCGGGAATATATTCTGAGTCAGGGGGGGGATATTTCTGTCAAGAGTGTCGTGGATGTCGGTACGGTTTTTAGTATTAAATACCCATTAGTTAAGTAGCTGAGAAGTCTTGGTTTGTATTTTTATTTCTGCGAAAATTTCTAGTGGCTGGGCTTTACCAATATCGATGTTGCTGAAACAGTTTTGTAGTCCGCTATGCCACTGTTTTACTTTGATTTCCTCGGTACAAACAGCGCATTATTTGCCCACAGTAGTGGCTACGCGGAGTATAATGTAAACAGTAAGATATTATTATATTGTTTCAAACGTTAGTAAAAAATGGCTATATATTTAACAAGGGACAAGCCATAACGCGTAGGGTGGGCAATCTTTTCTACCCACCATGGTCAGCTTTATTGGTGGGCAAAAAAAACTGCCCACCCTACTTGTTTTTATCCTGTGTTAAGTGCGTAGCCTAAAAAACGATGTACTTTAGCGCAATATTTTTAGAAATAACAGGTGTAATCAAAACAGGTGATGCATAGCGGCTCACTATCTCACTTCAGTCCATATTGGTTGATTGGCTATTTTGAATTTATAGTAAAGAGAAATTATATGAGTAATAAAAAGGTTTTATTAGTGGTTGAAGATGACCTTGGTTTACAGAAGCAATTTAAGTGGAGCTTTGCTGATTATAAAGTTATTATTGCTGGCGATAAGATAGAGACTATTAATGCTTTAAGGCGTTTTTCTCCTAGCGTGGTGACATTAGACCTAGGGTTGCCACCTGATCCTGCTAATGCAAGTGTGGGGTTGGCAACTTTAAAAGAAATTTTACAGTTAGCACCAAAAACCAAAGTGATAGTGGTGACGGGTAATGATGACCGAGATAATGCGGTTAAGGCAGTCGCAATGGGGGCGTATGATTTTTACCAGAAGCCTGTCGATATTGATATGTTGAATATGATTGTAACGAGAGCCTTTCAGTTAACAGCTTTGGAGCAGGATAATAACAAGTTGCAGAAGCAGGTGTCTGAGCCTTTTTCCGGGCTTATAGTGAGCTGTGAAAAAATGCAAAAGCTATCCAGAATTATTGAAAAAATAGCACCTAGCTCTATTACCACTTTGTTATTGGGTGAGAGTGGTACAGGTAAGGAAGTGCTCGCACGCGCTATCCATAATCTCAGCCCTCGTGCGGCTAAACCTTTTGTGGCGGTTAACTGTGCAGCAATTCCAGGCAACTTATTGGAAAGTGAGTTATTTGGCTATGAAAAAGGGGCTTTTACAGGTGCTGTTAAGCAAACCAAAGGTAAGATCGAGTTTGCAGAAGGGGGTACCTTTTTTCTGGATGAAATCGGGGACTTGCCTTTTGAGCTACAGGCTAAATTATTGCGCTTTATTCAGGAGCGGGTGATTGAGCGTTTAGGTGGGCGAACTGAAATTCCGGTTGATGTGCGTATTATTTGTGCAACACATCAAAACATCCTATCTTTGATAGAGTCAAATGATTTTAGAGAGGATCTGTATTATAGGATAAGCGAAATGGTGGTTGATATTCCTCCTTTGAGAGAGCGTGAGGGAGATGCGATTGTTATTGCAAAAACTTTTCTGGCACGTTGTAGTGAGCGTGAAAATAAAGAGGTTAAAGGTTTTACCGCAGAAGCAAAGCAGATGATAGAGACGTATCATTGGCCCGGGAATATTCGTCAGCTCGATAATATTATTAAGCGGGCTGTGGTGATGACAGACAATGTTTATCTTGACCTGGATGATTTGGCTTTGCAGACGGTGCAATCTGAGGGAGATACCTTGCCGCTCAATTTAAAGTGGGTACGTGAGCATGCTGAATCAGTTGCCATTAAAAGAGCCTTATCTCATGCCGATCATAATATAAGCCATACTGCAAAATTGCTAGGTG
>DAOVWV010000384.1 GCA_030636485.1 Methyloprofundus sp. | reverse complement strand
CATGGACGCTATACCTGTATTGCACGAAAACCTAGGTGCTCTAGCTGTGTTATTGAGGATTTATGTGAATATAAAGACAAGGTATAGACTCCCTGCATTTCGACTACTGGGAGTAGGAGGTAAGGCATTAGCCTCACTATATTGCAGGCAAAAAAAATGCGGCTTAATTATATTAAGCCGCATTTAAGGAGGAGGGTAAACTCTAAATCTCATTTGGGAGTGCATTTAAGAGTTGGTATATCATATCGAACCTAAATGCAAATGAAAATGTGACAAATTGTCGCAGGGGGGAATTAACTGGGATTAAGGTACAGAAAAACCTAACACTAACTAGCTATCCGTTCATGATCCTGTAGAGAAATTGCAGGCATGGTTGACGACTCCCCAACATCCTTATTACTGGTATACCAGAACAATAAATCTAAATAACTACGAATATTATCCACATAGACCACTGGCTCTTTGCCGCGCGCATAGCCGTGCTTGGTTTGCGAGTACCATTTTTTTTGAGTTAGCAGCGGCAGGGCCTGTTTAACATCCACCCACTTATCAGGGTTTTTACCTAATTTTTGGGCAATGATACGTGCATCTTCAACATGACCATAGCCAACATTATAGGAAGCTAGCGCCAGCCAGGTCCGGTCTGGCTCGGGGATACGGGATGGAATGGTATTCAAACGCTGTATTAAGTATTTGGCACCTCCAAAAATACTTTCTCTAGGATCAGTTCTATTCTTTATGGCAAATTGACTGGCCGTTGCTTTCGTTAACATCATAAGACCTTTTACCCCCGTCGGTGAAACGGCACTTTCATCCCAATGTGATTCTTGATAGCTAATGGCTGCCAATAAGCGCCAGTCTAATTTGTGCTCGGTGGCTGCTTGCTGAAAAAGTGCTTTATGTTGTGGAAGACGGCTTTGCAGGTGCAGACGAAAGGTACAATTGCCTACATATTTAATGTTTCGGGTATGCCCGTAATGTCTCTCTAGCAATTGCTTAAGCGTTTTATTCTTTTTAATTTTCTTAAAAAAAATGACCGCTTCACTATATAGGCTTAAATCATCTGATTTTTTAAATGCCCAGGCAAGCTTACGGGCAGGCCGGAAGTTAAATGCAACATTTAATTTAGGATAAAAGCGGCGCATTAAAGTCATTTGATTGGAATCGGCAATGGTATAGTCGATCAACCTTTCATTAACCAAGTATAGCAAGCCATCAGTATCCAGAGTTTCATTGGTTTCCCATTGCAACCCGGGGTTTTTTTCCTTGAGTTGCTGTAGCGTCTGAGCGTGACTCGTTCCTTTAACAATCTCCAGAATACCATTGGCTAAATCTACGGGTCTTTTGGGCTGCCTAGTGCCTGAGCGAAAAATAAGTTGTTCGGTAATTTCCTGGTAGGGAGGGGTAAATAAAAGCTGTTGTTTGCGCTCTTCTGTAATACTAATGCCAGCGGCAGCAAAGTCAGCTTCGCCTGCCGCTGTTTGCTGCAAAACAGCGGCAAACGTTTGTGGCAGAATAAATTTAACGTTAACGGCTAAATGCTGTGCGAATAGCTGAACCAAATCATATTCCAGCCCAGAAAATCCATGCGCGCCTTCATAATAAGTGGTCGGGTCATAGCGTGTTAAAACAGTTAAAAATCCTGCTTTTTTTATCCGCTCTAATTGATTGCCGGAACTGACTGGGTGTTGTTTGTTTTGTTCTGGTGATTTAGGGGGTGGCTTAGGAAGCTCTTGCTGCTGTAAATCACAGGCGCTTAGAAAACAGAGACCAAGCGCCAGAATAAACCCGTGGTAATGCAAGTTTAGCGTAATTCTTTGTAATAATTGATTAGGCCATTGGTTGAGCTATCATGTGATGAAATCTCTTCATCCCCCTTAAGTTCAGGTGTAATGACTTGAGCGAGTACTTTACCCAGCTCAACGCCCATTTGGTCATAACTATTAATATTCCATATTTTTCCCTGTACAAAAATCTTATGTTCATACAGTGCAATCAAACGCCCCAGAGTATAAGGACATAGTTTTTCGAAGATAAAGGAATTTGTTGGCCGATTACCCGAGAATACCTTAGCAGCAATAACCAGCTTGCTCGCATGTTCGCCTAAATCTGCGATGACTTCTTCCTCAGTTTTTCCTTTCATCAAGGCTTCTGTCTGAGCAAGGAAGTTGGATATTAAAATATTGTGACAGTCGGTATCTTCATGATGGCTTTGCGCGGCAGTAATAAAGTCACATGGAATCACCTTGGTTCCCTGATGAATGAGCTGATAAAAAGCATGTTGCCCATTGGTACCTGGTTGCCCCCAAATGATAGGCCCCGTGCTATAGTCGGCACTGTCACCATTCATATCAACACTTTTACCGTTACTTTCCATATCGCCTTGCTGAAAATAGGCTGAAAAGAATTCCATATGATGATCATATGGCAATAAGGCATGTGAATCAGAATGATAGAAATTATTATACCAAATACCTAGTAATGCCATGATCACAGGAATATTGGTTGCAAAGTGCTCGTTGCGAAAGTGCTTGTCGGCTTCGTGAGCACCTTCAAGTAACTGTTCAAAATTGTCCATCCCCAGATACAAGGCAATCGAGAGACCAATAGAAGACCAAAGCGAGTAACGGCCACCGACCCAATCCCAGAATTCAAACATATGCTCAGGATCAATGCCAAATTCTATGACATTTT
>DAOVWV010000177.1 GCA_030636485.1 Methyloprofundus sp. | reverse complement strand
TCTTCATGTTCATACAGAGAAGTACCGTCAAACCGAGCCAGTGCAAAATCATCTTTAGGGAAATGTGCAGGAACCCAATCCAGAATGACACCGATATTATGCTGATGACAATAATCAATAAAGTAACGGAACTCATCCGCACTACCATGACGACTAGTCGGTGCAAAATACCCCGTTGTTTGATAGCCCCATGATGCATCCAGCGGATGCTCAGTCACGGGTAATAGCTCAATATGCGTGAAGCCTAAGTATTCCACATACTCAACCAATTGATGTGCCAAATCGCGATAGCTTAAGAAGTTCCCCTGACTATCACGTTTCCATGAGCCCAGATGCACTTCGTAAATAGACATGGCCTCACTCAGCCAGTCGTGCTTGATACGCTTATCGATCCACTGTTTATCCTGCCACTGATACTGCTCCTCATTCACCACTGAAGAGGAGGTTTGCGGGCGAAATTCAAATTGCTGACCATAAGGATCCGTTTTAGTATGGATTTGCTGGGTATCGCGATTAAGAATTTCAAACCTATACAGACAGCCTTCGCTCAGACCCGGGATAAAAATTTCCCAAATACCGCTGCCTCCCAGACTACGCATCGGATGACAACGGCCATCCCAGTTATTAAATTCAGTCACCACACTGACTCGTCCGGAATTAGGTGCCCAAACGGTAAATAACACCCCTTCTATCCCTTCAACAGTATGCAGATGAGCACCTAATTTTTTATAGATATGCCAGTGTCTACCTTCAGCAAATAAATGCTGATCAAATTCGGGAAGCTGAGAGCCAAAAGCATAAGGATCATATTGCTCGTAATAGTGCCCTGATTTATCAGTGATCTCAAACTGATAATATCTCTCCAGGGTCTTAGGGATATTCTCGGTCTGAAAAAAATCAGTACCAGCGACTCTTTGCATCGCAACTTTCTGACCAGCAATACTGACCGTTTCAGCATTGGGTAAATAAGCCGTTATCGTCGTTTTGGCCTTATTCGTATGTCGCCCCAATACCGAAAAAGGGTCGTGATGCTTTGCTTCCGCTATCATAATTAAATCAGGGTTAAGCGGATTTTTTTTTACTGGCTTCTTCATATTACAATGCCTCAGTGTGATAGAATATGTTTTCAGAGTAGAATAGTAACAAATAAAAGACGAAAAGTAATAGCCTAATTAATAAAAGCAGTAATAAAAGAGGATATCAATGTCAAATTCAGAGCCACAGCATCACGATCGTTTTGTTAGTCATCTAACCCGAAATACAATCGCTTTAATTTTAGCTGGAGGCCGAGGGTCCCGACTGAAAAACATGACCGATTGGCGTGCAAAACCTGCTGTTCCCTTTGGCGGAAAATTCCGTATCATTGACTTCCCCTTATCCAACTGTATTAATTCAGGCATCCGTAAAGTCGGGGTTTTAACACAGTATAAATCAGATTCACTGATCCGCCACCTACAGCAAGGCTGGGGCTTTATGCGCGGTGAATTTGGTGAGTATGTTGACTTAATGCCTGCACAGCAACGTCTGAGTGATGAATCATGGTATCAGGGAACGGCTGATGCCATATACCAGAATATAGATATTTTACGTAGCCGCTCTCCTGACCATATTGTCATCCTTGCAGGCGACCATATTTACAAAATGGACTATGGCGCAATGTTAGCGGATCATGTGGAACAAAATGCGGATTTAACCATCGGCTGTCTGGAAGTTTCTTTAGACGAAGCGAAAGATTTTGGTGTCATGCATGTCGATGAATCAAGACGCGTAAAAGCTTTTGTAGAAAAACCAGAGAATCCACCAACGATGCCTGGTAAAGATGATCGCTCATTGGCATCCATGGGTATTTATATTTTCAATACCGACTTTTTATTTGAGCAATTATTAAAAGATGCAGATACGCCGGGATCTACCCATGATTTTGGTCATGATATTATTCCTGCCGTCATTGAAAAATATAGTGTCAATGCGTATCCATTTTTAGATTTACAAAGTGGCGAGCAAAGCTACTGGCGTGATGTCGGTACAATCGATGCCTATTGGTCAGCCAACATGGAATTAATTGGCGTTAAACCTGATCTTAATCTCTATGATCAAACCTGGCCCATCTGGACGTATCAGGCGCAAAACCCACCTGCAAAATTTGTTTTTGACGATGACGACAGACGTGGCGAGGCAATTGACTCTATGGTTTCAGGGGGTTGTGTTATCTCTGGCGCGACTGTCAGGCATTCACTGGTATTTTCAAATGTACGGGTTAATTCCTATAGCACGGTAACAGACTCTCTGCTTTTACCAGAAGTTAATATTGCCAGACATTGCCGTATTACCAAAGCCATCATTGAAAAAGGCTGTCAAATCCCCGAAGGAACCGTCATCGGTGAAAACCGGGAAGAAGATGAAAAACGCTATCATGTCAGCCCTGGTGGGATTGTATTAGTCACTCCAGACATGCTGGGGCAAAAAAGGCACTATGTCAGGTAACAAAAAGATCAAACTGGTGCTATGCTGGCATATGCACCAGCCTGAATACCGGGATCTACAAACAGGTGAGTTTCAGCTACCATGGACGTATTTACATGTCATCAAAGACTATGTCGATATGGTCGCTCACTTGGAAGCCGAGCCTGGCGCAAAAGCCGTGGTCAATTTTGCACCGATTTTACTGGAGCAAATAGAAGACTATGCACAACAGCTTAATGGCTATTTGCATGATAAAACAGCGATTAAAGACTCTTTATTAGCTGCGCTGGTCATGCCTGATATTCCCACGGATGTTGAAGAAAGATTAGAACTTATCGGCTATTGCCTACGCGCCAATCGTGAACGTCAGATTGACCGCTACCCTGCCTTCAGTCAAATGGCAGACATGGCTGACTGGATGCAAGACCATGGTGATGCAGTCAAATATATCAACTCACAATTTATTGCCGATTTATTAGTCTGGTATCACCTTGCGTGGATGGGTGAAACCGTTAAATTAACAGATTCTAGAATACAACGCCTAATTGCCAAAGGCTCTCATTACACTTTACATGAGCGTATTGAAATTGTAGAGGTCATTAATGAATTACTTGCAAGCGTTATTCTGCGTTATAAAACGCTTGCTAAACAAGGGCGCATAGAAATTTCTGTTACCCCTTATGCGCACCCAATCGTGCCTTTAATGCTGGATCTGAATTCAACTTATGAAGCGATGCCTGAAGCACCGATGCCTGAATTGGGTACCTACCCTGGCGGAGAAGAGCGCGTTAAATGGCATATTAAACAGGGCCTAAAAACCTTTAAAGATTTTTTTGACTTTACACCACAAGGTTGCTGGCCTTCTGAAGGTGCCGTCAGCAAAGCAACTTTACAGACACTAGCAGAAGCAGGGTTCAGCTGGGCTGCAACCGGTGGACAGGTATTACGCAATAGTCTGAATACCTCGGAAGATTCTAGTGAAACGAGTATTCACCACCCTTTTCAGGTAAAAGAAACAGGCATCCCCTGTTTTTTTCGGGATGATGGTCTATCAGATTTAATCGGTTTTAAGTACTCAACATGGCATACGGATGATGCAATTGGTGATTTAATTCATCATATAGAGACGATTGCCGGGCATGAGTCTCCCGACAGCGTAATATCCATTATAATGGATGGTGAAAATGCCTGGGAACATTTCCCTGAAAACGGCTATCACTTTTTAAGCGGTTTATATAAAAGCCTGGCAGCACACTCAGATATTGAATTGACGACTTTTTCAGCTTGCCTGGAAGACAAAGTAGAAGTTAAAGACCTCTCTAAACTGATGGCGGGTAGTTGGGTTTACGGTACTTTTTCGACCTGGATTGGTGATACCGATAAGAACCGTGCCTGGGATATGCTCGGGGATGTAAAACAATGTTTTGACAAGGTGGTGGCAACAAATCGCTTGTCAAAGCAACAACGAATAGAAGCTGAATTCCAACTGGCTGTCTGCGAAGGCTCCGATTGGTTTTGGTGGTTTGGAGACTACAACCCGGGTCAGGCGGTGAGTAGTTTTGAAAAACAATACCGGCTTAATCTGACAAATTTATATCGTTTACTCGGTGAACAAGCACCGGCTTACTTATCCTTATCTTTTACACAAGGATCAGGAACACCTGCTATGGGTGGCACAATGCGCAAAGGCACAGAATAAAATATGGAAAAGCAGGAAGATAATTTATTAGCTCACCGACGCGCTGGCGTGTTGTTGCATATCACGTCATTACCCAATGAAAATGGCTCCGGAAATATGGGGGTAGAGGCCTATAATTTCATCAATTTTCTACATGATGCAGGTTTCAAAGTCTGGCAAACCCTTCCCTTAGGAATGCCTCATGGTGACGGTTCCCCTTATCAGTGTTTATCAGCACACGCCGGTAACCCCGCACTTATTTGCCTGGCTGATTTAGTCCATAAGGGCTGGCTGCAGGAAATTGAGCAGGCGGACACCTGCGAGTTAGAAAATACCTACAGCCTACATTCTTGCATGGGGAAAGCCTATACAGGGTTTAAAAACCTGGCAAGTGCTGAAGAAAAACAGGCATTTGCAACTTTTTGTGCAGACAAGGCGGACTGGCTAGATGATTTTTCCTTATTTGTCGCGTTACGCAATGAATTTTTTGCACAATGCTGGAACCAGTGGCCCGCTCATTTCAAAGAACGTAAGCCAAGCGCCATTAAGGAAGCACGGCACCTTTTTGCTGCCGCAATAAAGATCATTCAGTTTGAACAGTTTGTGTTTTATACCCAGTGGATGGCCTTAAAAAAATACGCAAATGAACGTAATATTCTACTGTTTGGTGATATTCCTAT
>DAOVWV010000329.1 GCA_030636485.1 Methyloprofundus sp. | reverse complement strand
GCTTAGATTTAAATTGCCTAGAGAAGAGATTAAGCCAATCTCGGCAGGAATAGACCCGGTTAACTGGTTATTACTCAGATCCAGACTGCGTATAGTGCTTATTTGACTTATTTCAGCTGGGATAAACCCTTTTAAACCATTATGAGCTAAGGCTATCATTATTCTTTTGCCATGCCTTGATTCACTACAGTCGATACCGAACCATTCGCATTCAGTGCCTTCCTCACCTAGCCAGCCGGTATTTTGTTTCCAGCTTGCACCATCAGTTGCTTCGTATAGTGCGATAAGTGCATCGCGTTCTTCTGCTGTTATTGATACTTGAGACAGGCTTGGACTAGAGGCTGTCATCAAAATGAGTGTCATAAAAAAATAGCTTAATTTTCTGTACATATGTTCTCCTTGAGTTGTAGTACGCTGAATTCCCTTTTCGACAAGAAATAAGTTAGTTACATAGTGTGTGCGGGGGAAAGTTATAAAGTGCTTATGCTACTCTTAATTCTTAAATAGCACCATGCGGCATAAAGTCACAGTCTGTTGAATAATTGAACCGGAGCGCTAGCGTACGCTTATTTAAAATAAATCAACATATACCTTTTCATTTTTCAAACAACGCTGTAATGGCCTGATTTGGTTTTATGCTTTTCCCGCAGCTGGAATTTCACTCGCAATATTGGCTAACTTAACAGTTTTACTCTGTATAATAGCGCAGATAAAACCTGGTAATCGTTGTTTTAAAAAGTGTTTAAGTATTAATTTCTGTTTTCGTTATGTTATATTTGCCACCCATTGCGCAGGATCTCTGCTATTCTGTAAGGATGATAAACGTAAAACCGCTAAAATAAACACTGTCTCATCCCCTCTTAACTACACCATCCACCACCACACAGCGAGACAAACAGTGTCAGCTAAACATCAGAACTTCAATCCCATTACAACCGAACTAAAGCCCGGCATTAATTTATTGGAAGCCAGTGCCGGTACGGGTAAAACCTATGCCATTGCGATGCTAGCCCTGCGCTTTGTGGTGGAACAGAACTATGCCATAGACCAGTTATTAATCGTTACCTTTACCAAAGCGGCGACCAAGGAATTAAAGGAACGGGTGCGGGCGAGGCTGGTTGAGGCAAAACAGTTTTTTACCGGCTTGGCAGAGGGAGGTATTGATGCCACCATCAGCGAGTGGGCAGAAACCTTACTGGAAAATACCGAAATAGACCAGCAACTTGCCATACAGCGCATCAATAATGCGTTATTAAGTATTGATCAGGCCGGTATTTTTACCATTCATGGTTTTTGTCAGCGTTTACTTAAAGAGCATGCTTTGGAAAGCGGGCAGATGTTTGATGTTGAACTTAGCGATGAAACCCATACTGTCAGACAACAAATGGCGGAAGATTTCTGGCGCGCACAGATTTATCCGCGCGATGCCTGGGAGGTGTCATTACTGTGCCATCAATATGCCACGCCTGGCGCACTATTAGACAGTCTGGGCAAGTATCCCGCGACACTGCCCCTTTATCCTAAAGCGGAAGGCCTAGATAATATCCTGATAGAGCTAAGAAAGCAGGCACTGGATGCTAAAATGGCAATGGATACACAGGGGGATGCGTTAGAGGAATGCGTCGAACTGGGGTATTTTAAAAAACCATTAACGGATAAATTTACCGAGTCTTATCAACGCTTGAAAAAATGGTTAGAAGCGACCGCAGATTCAGATGGGCAGTTTAACTGCGCCTGCCCAAAAGAAGCGGATTTCAAGCTATTCACCAGTGACAATCTGAACAAAGAAATACGCGTTACCAACAAAGATAAACTGGTATTTGATAGCCGAGCCTTTGATTCTTTATATGCCCTGAGTCAAAAAGTTAGCCTTACATTGCGCCGTACTCTGGCGGGTGAGCTACAAGACAGGCTGGATATACGTTTACAGCAGCTTAATATCATGTCACATGATAGCCTGATTACCCGTACTGCCGAGGCTTTATCGAATGCGGGCGGGGAGTCATTGGTGACAGCCATAAGCCAGCAATACCACATTGCCTTGATTGATGAATTTCAGGATACCGACCAAAACCAATGGCATATTTTCTCGCGTTTATTTGTCGCAGCAGAACAGTATTTATATTTAATTGGTGACCCCAAACAGGCAATTTATAAATTTCGTGGTGCGGATATACACTCTTATTTACTGGCCAAGCAGCAAGCACAGCATCACTATACTTTAGGCCAGAACTGGCGCTCGCACCCTGATTTAGTGCAAGCGATTAATCGGGTTTTTAGCCTACGGGATAATCCCTTTGTTTTTCAGGACTTAGAATTTAATAATGTTAGCCCCGCATTATCCGCCACTCACGGAGCATTGCAGCAAAATGATCAGCCCTTAGCCCCTTTTGTCTTATGGCAGCTAGCAGAAAGTGATGCTAAATCGGGTTTTTGGGACAGTAAAAAAGTAGCCAAAGCGGCTGATAACATCAAGATCGCTGTCACCAATGAAATCTTAAATTTACTTAATGACGAGTTTTATTTGCACAGCGATAAAGCAGCACGGCCAGTGCAGCCTGCTGATATTGCCATTCTGGTGCGCACTAATAAACAGGCGGTTTTATATCAGGAGACTCTGAACCAGGCGGGTATTCCCGCGATATTAAACAGTACCGCCTCTGTCTTTGCCAGCACAGAAGCACATGATTTACACCAGCTGATGCAGGCTTTGGCACAGCCCGGTGATATGGCGTTGTTAAAACAAGCTTTAAGCCTATCCTGGTTTGCACTGGATGGGCAGCAGCTGTATCAACTATTGAATGATGAGGTACAGCTAGGAGCCTGGATAAGCCGTTTTCAGGATTATCATTTGCTCTGGCAGAAAAAAGGCTTTATGGCAATGATGTTACGTTTTTTAAGTCAGGAAAACATCCGCGTACATATTACCCGCACCCCGCAGGCAGAAAGACAAATCACCAACCTGCATCATTTACTGGAACTGGTTCAGCAAGCCAGTCTGGATGAGCATTTAGGCGTACATAAAACCATAGACTGGCTACGTGCAGCGATGACAGCCGATAACATCAATGATGAGCAGCAATTACGCCTGGAAAGCGATGCTGATGCGGTTAAGATTGTCACCATGCACCGCTCCAAAGGTCTGGAATACCCCATCGTTTTCTGCCCTTATCTATGGG
>DAOVWV010000034.1 GCA_030636485.1 Methyloprofundus sp. | reverse complement strand
CTCAATAACCACCTGCAAACCTAAAGCGGCATGATAAAAACCAATAAATGCCCATGCAATGAGCAGACCAAAATTAACCGGCTCGGCAAGCCAGTGTTTCATTTCAGGGTAAGAGGCATAAAAAAGTTGCTGGATAAATAATATCAGCCAGAAAGACAGGAAAATGAGCGCAACGGCAGTCACTCGCTGAATCCACCAATGTGTTGTGCCACTTTTGGCAGATCCTAAACCTTGTGCCTTTGCTAAAGGCGTTCTGTAATCCATCATGACCCTCCCAGGCGCACAAACAAAAAACTAAGCAGGGTGAATGCAACAGATGCAAACAGCTCTAAAATAATATAGTAATTCATCAATAACTTATCATAGCCTTCACCCAGATCCCAAATCAAATGGCGAATGCCATGACACAAATGAAAAAACAGGGCGTACACCATTAACCAGATGGCTATTTCCACCAAGGGCTGTTGTATAAATGCCTGCATGGCGTTGTAGCTACTAGCGCCTGCTTGAACCATTCCCAGGCTCATGACAAATAATATCAAACCAGCGGTTAACAAAACACCTGTCATTCTATGTGTAACGGATACCACCGCAGTCAGTGGTAAACGATAGACTTGCAAATGAGGTGAAAGTGGTCTTTTTCTCTGTTCCATGACACATACACTTTAATTTTAGTTAGATATCTTTCTAATAATACAGCAATTTCAGCTTAAGGATGTAGCATTTAGTCAGCTAATGTATCAATTATGAGTATAATACTTCGCAAAGCCGTGGCTGCGGGCAAAAGGCATACTCATTTTCGCAACAGCCGAAGCCTGCCCCATCTTAAGTTGCTGCTTCCTGATTAAAACCAATCAAGACTAAGGAAATTTGCTTATAACTCAGTTGCACAATCAAAATTGAGCTATAGTTATCATATAAACTTTTATAAATGGAATATATACCTCCCGCAGCCACCGTTGCGAATTTCTAACGACTGAGTTTTTGCCGATAGCTGCATTACTGAAACAATTGCATAACCTGTTATGCGCCTGTTTCAGTGCCCCCGCGTCAAGTACGGGGCTGGCCTTGCTCTCGATAAAAAACAATGCGTTATAAACCCTGCCTCCATCACCGTGCGAAGTATAATTACTAAATGTTATTAATATGCTGATTCGAAAAATTTTTATCATTCTGGTTACCCTTCTCGTTGCCAGTAACTTAAGCTTTGGTTTCTTACAATTATATTCCCCGTCTTTGCTTGAAGAATTTTTCCCTTTTCAGACTATCATTCTCATTCTTATTGCAAACGGTATTTTTATTGCCATTGCATTTCTGCTCAGCCTAATACAGAAAACACACACCCGGCCAAAAAAACTATTAAATACCATTCCTGAACCCTTTAACTATACGGATGCACAATTAATCAGCCGAATTCCAGATATATTATGCATAAAAGATAATCAAGGCAAATGGAGACAAGCCGCACCTGAGTATTTAAGTTACTTAAATTTAAAAGACGAAACCGTTGCGGGCAGGACTGACAAACAGCTATCCCAAATCCAAAAATGCAACAGAGCCGAATTACAGAAAAACGCAATGCTAGAAGAATCGGTCTGGCTACTTAATGAGACCATTAAAGAGACGCGTGATATTAACCTCTCCCCAATGGATGCAGTCTTTATAGAATTCACTTTTACACCTATTTATGATAAAAGAAAACAACCCTACAGATTATGTATCTCCGGAAAATTTTTACATAGAAATCAAAAAGAAAAAAATGATTTCGAGTTATTAACGACCTTATTTGATTCCAGTCATTTAAGTTTTGCCACCCTTGATAGCGACTTAAAAATAACCCGTATTAATAGCGCTTTTTCCACACTCACTGGCTATACATCTGAAGAACTTATTAACCAGGGCATATCTTTCATTAAAAACGGAAAAAATAATGCTAATATTAACGCAACAATCCAAACTTATTTTCAAACAAAAAACTTTCAGTTATGGTCAGGCGAGCTTAGCTGTAAAAAAAGTGATGGTACTAAATTTACAGCTCAATTACAGATTAAGCCTTTAAAAGATAAAACGGGTTCATATAAGCAATTTTTTGCAACACTTATTAACATTTCCAAGTATAAAAAAAATGAACAGCGTATTTTGCAGATTGCTCACTACGATGACTTAACAGGCTTACCTAACCGAGTCATGTTTTTAGAGCGTATGGGGCAAGTCATGTCTTATGCAAAACGGCATGATTTACATGCGGTCATCTTTTTTATAGATCTAGATAAGTTCAAATCCATCAATGATTCCCTAGGGCATGATGCGGGTGATGAAGTCCTTAAGGAAACGGCGATTCGACTTAAATCATCAACCCGGAAAGAGGACATTGTTGCACGCTTCAGTGGTGATGAATTTGCAGTATTATTGCTGCATGAAAAATCTCATGAAAAAGCCATGTTTGCTTCCTCAATGATTGCCGGCAATATTATCAAATCCTTATCAGAGGTACATCTACTTAATCGCACTGAAGCCTTTATTGGTGCCAGTATTGGTATCGCCATTTACCCGGAAAATGGTGATACGACGGCTGCGCTGTTAAAAAATGCCGATATTGCGATGTACGAAGCAAAAAATAAAGGTCGAAATAATTATCAATACTATAAATCAGAATTTGCAGATGCCAGTGAGGATAAGCTAACACTTGAAAACAATTTGCGCAAAGCACTGGAAAAAGATGAACTACAATTGTTTTATCAACCGCAATACAAAGCTGAAAGTAGAGAGTTATGGGGTGCAGAAGTTCTGATACGTTGGTTTCATGATCCCCAAGGCGTTAACAAAATGATCCCACCCGATCATTTTATTCCTATCGCTGAAGAGACGGGCTTAATCATTGAAATAGGTGCCTGGATTCTTGAAACGGCCTGCCTACAACTAAAAGAGTGGATAGATGAGGGCTTACCGCTCACCCAGGTTTCAGTCAATGTTTCAGCGCGTCAATTCATGGATCCGGGATTTATGGAGAGTGTTGAATATGCGCTGGAGAACGCGCAACTCCCAGCCCGCAATCTGGAACTGGAAATTACTGAGTCCATGCTGATTGGTGATATCAATAAGATTGAATTACAGCTAAATCGCCTCAAAAAAATGGGTATTAAGATAGCACTGGATGATTTTGGTACCGGTTATTCGTCTTTATCCTATTTGAAAAAATTCCCTATCGATGTACTTAAAATTGATCAATCTTTTATCAGACATATGACAGCAGGATCTAAAGATGCAAGAATCGCCTGTGCAATTATAGATATGGGGCACTCTCTGGGGCAAAAAGTCGTTGCCGAAGGTGTTGAAGATGAATCGCAATTACTCTTTTTAAGCAAACGAAAATGTGACATCATTCAAGGCTACTTCTTTAGCCGGCCTTTACCTGTTAATGATATGGCCGTCTTATTACGTACCATCAATGAAGACGCACTTGCATAGACTGTGCAAACATATGACTAACAATGCATTGCCTGCTTAATCGCCCAGGCCACATCGGCTGCCTGCCTATTTTCTTTAACATCATGTACGCGGAACATATGCACCCCCTGCATGACCCCTAGAGCCGTTGTTGCAGCCGTTGCACTCACCAATTCAGTGGGCTCGGAGACGTCACATACACTTCCCATAAAACGTTTACGACTGGTACCCAATAAAACCGGATAACCCAGCGCAACAAATTTATCCAGGTTCGCCAAAAGATCCAGGTTATCCTGCTTACGTTTACCAAAACCAATACCGGGGTCTATCGCGATATTATGTTTCGCCACGCCCGCCAGCAAAGCCGCCGCAACACATGATTGTAAATGCGCCAGCACTTCAGCGACCACATCATCATAAGAAGGTGCCTGTTGCATATCCTTAGGCAGACCTTTAATATGCATTAAAATGATAGCTACATTTTTTTCCGCAGCCAGCAATAAAATCGCTTCATCATGTCTACCGGCAGAAATATCATTAATCCAGCTAGCACCAGCCTCCAAAGCCACTGCTGCCACTTCACTCGCTGTCGTATCAATGCTAATTGGAATAGTCGGTGACAATTCATCACGTATCGCTTTAATCACCGGAACCACCCGTTTAATCTGCTCCGCTACCGAGACAACTTCAGCCCCCGGACGAGTAGACTCCCCACCTATATCAATAATATCAACGCCCTCGGCAATCATCCTTTTAGCCTGTGCCAAAGCATCTTCTACACCGGTATATTGCCCCCCATCAGAAAAACTATCGGGTGTTACATTAAGAATCCCCATAATAAGGGGGGTGGTTAAATTATTAAACATAAGAGTATTGACTCCAAAAAATTAATCCCCGTTTGTATACGGGAACACACTATAAAACAGCCGTAGAGTGAGCCGCTTTTTTTGCCCACTCTACATTTATTGACCCTTTACGAATAAATGGGCGGTAAACAATCAACAAGAAATCCACCAAAAATACATGGCAAAGTATATAATAAGCAGTTAACTTAATTAAACCACACTAAATATTAATGACCTCTCCGCGCATTGCATGGGCCGTTACCGGCTCAGGGCATTATATAGAAGAATGCATAGAACTGATGCTAACTTTAGATAATGTCGATTTATACCTAAGCCAGGCAGGTGAAGAGGTTTTAAAAATGTACGGCATTCATATCAATGATTTACGTGACCGGATACGTATTTACCGTGACAAAGCGGCCTCCGCGCCCCCGGTCGGCTTATTTTACAAAGGCTACTATCATACACTGATTGTTGCCCCGACGACCTCCAATACCGTCGCAAAATGCGTCTTAGGCATTGCCGATTCATTGGTGACCAATTTATATTCCCAGGCGGGAAAATGCCGGGTTCCCAATATAGTCTACCCTTGCGATATTGCGCCCGAAATGAAAACCACGGCACCGGGTGGTGAAGTGATGGTTTACCCCAGGAAAATAGACCTGGAAGCAACAGAAAAATTACGCAGTTTTGAATACACCACCGTGGTTGAAAGTGTCGAAGAACTTAAATTAGCGATAGAGCAACGCCTCGCCTCCTTATCATGAGTGAACATATTCTATTTTTAACCGGTAAACTGGCTGAAAAACAGTTAAACCAGATTTTGGCCAAGATGCAGCCCGAATTCACTTATACTGTACACCAGCTCGGTATCAAAGTGGCCGCACTGATGACCGCCGAGATGATTGGCCGCCGCTTAAAAGACACCTTTAATGCTGACCGTATTATGGTGCCCGGGCGTTGCCGTGGTGATCTGGACATATTATCGGCCAAGCTGGGAATCCCGGTTGAGCGTGGACCCGAAGAATTAAAAGATCTCCCGGTTTATTTCGGTAAACAGGCACTGCATATTGATTTAAGCCACTATGATGTCAAGATTTTTGCTGAAATTGTGGATGCTCCCAAGATAGCTGTCGATGAGGTGATCAAACGCGCCTACTATTACCAAAGTAACGGAGCCAATGTGATTGATATAGGCTGCTTACCGGACACCCCATTTGATCACCTGGAAGACATTATCAAAGGTCTAAAGCAGGAAGGCTTTCAGGTCAGCATTGACTCTCTGGAGACGGATGACTTGTTACGTGGTGCAAATGCGGGGGCTGATTATATGCTCAGCTTGCATGAGAGCACCTTGTGGGTTGCTGATGAAGTGGATGCAACACCGATTATCATCCCCGAAAAACATACCGATATTAGCTCTTTGGATAGCTGCATCGCTACGCTACAGGCAAAGAACAAAGCCTTTATTGTCGACCCGATTCTTGATCCCATCCACTTTGGCTTTACCGAATCGGTGGTGCGCTATCATACGGTACGCCAAAAATACCCTGATATAGAAATGATGCTAGGGGTCGGTAATATTACCGAACTGACCCATGCCGATACCGCGGGTATGAATGCCATCTTATTAGGCATATGTTCAGAACTCAACATTAAGCATATTCTGGCAACCGAAGTCAGCCAACATGCCAGCCGTGCAATTAAAGAAGCCGACATAGCCAGGCGCATCATGTTTGCAGCCAAAGAAAATAATACGCTGCCCAAGCATATTAGTCCTGATTTAATGGCATTACATGAAGCCTCCCCTTTTCCTTACCAATTGACGGAAATCGAAGAATTTGCTGCACAGGTAAAAGACCCGAGTTTTCGCATCCAGATTAGCCCGGATGGCGTGCATATTTATAACCGTGACGGCATGCATAGCGCAATTGACCCCTTTGACTTATACCCTAAACTCAACGTTGAAAATGATGGCGGACATGCTTTTTACCTGGGTGTAGAACTCGCCCGGGCTGAAACGGCCTGGCAGCTAGGCAAACGTTTTGATCAGGATCAGGCCTTAAACTGGGGATGTGCTGCCAAGACCACCGAACAAACAGTCGACTTACATACCTTTAAGCCCGCTGGAACAACCTTTAAAAAAACATGATTCAAGAAACAATCGTAACAACACAAGACCCCGATGGTAAAACGCATATTGCGCCCATGGGAATCCACGCCGCAGGGGATGAATTTGTCATTCTTCCGTTCAAGCCTTCGTCTACTCTGGATAATATCTTAAATAACAAAACCGCCATCATTAATTACACCGATGATGTCAGGGTTTTTGCTGGCTGCTTAACCGGGCGATATGATTGGCCCTTAAAAAAAGCAAATAAAATTGACGGTTATTACTTAGAAGATGCACTCGCACATTGCGAAGTCACATTAACCCATGTTGATGACGATGCCGTACGCCCTAAACTATTTTGCAAAGCCGTACAACGCGTTAATCACAGTCCCTTTAAAGGTTATAATCGCGCGCAATTTTCTGTACTGGAAGCCGCGATATTACTTAGCCGGGTATCGCGTCTATCGCCTGCAAAAATCAATGCCGAACTAGACTATTTACATATCGGCTTTAATAAAACCGCAGGCCCCCGTGAACGGGAAGCCTGGGACTGGGTCACCAAAGCCATAGAGCAAAAAATCAGAGAGCTACAAGCTTTATGAGTGGTATGCTAGCAAGCGTCAATAGCCTGGAAGAAGCCAAAATAGCATTGCAGGCGAATGTCGATATTATCGACTTAAAACAACCCGCACTGGGCGCGCTGGGCGCTTTGAATACGCAACAGGTAAGCACTATTGTCACTGAACTTGCCCAGCGTAAACCCGTTAGTGCAACGGTAGGCGACCTGCCGATGCAGGCTGATTTAATTTTTGATGCCGTCAAAGAGATGGCCGATACCGGTGTAGATTACATCAAAATTGGCTTCTTTCCTGATCCGGACTGGCAGCACGTCATACTGAAATTACAAACACTGACACAGCAATCATTAAAATTAATTGCGGTATTATTTGCCGACCAGCAGCCTGATTTCAAAGCCATTGGGCAATTGGCCGACGCTGGCTTTACGGGCATCATGCTGGATACCATGAATAAATCCAATGGTTCATTAACCCAAGTCATGCCCTTTGCGGACATACAACAGTTTGTAGCAATGGCCAAACAACAGCAGTTGCTTTGTGGCCTGGCTGGGTCTTTACGGGTTACCGATATTCCAGCTCTCCTCCCGTTAGAAGCCGACTATTTAGGCTTTAGAGGGGCGTTATGTGCTAATCATCAACGTACGGCAAAACTTGATACGCTGGCCATGCAGGCCATTCAAAAGGCATTATCGCTGCCACGCAGAAAGTCACCACCATTAAGCTAAGGAATATGACAAATAAAATGACACTCACCACAAAAATCCTAATCGGCATGGGCTTTGGGCTTATCATCGGTAGCCTGATTAATGCTTTCGCAATGGAACAAGCCATTATCCAGGACTACTTTGTCAATGGCATATTCCACGTCATCGGTGCAGCATTTATCAATTCCCTAAAAATGCTGGTTGTTCCCTTAGTCACCTTTTCCCTGATATGCGGTGTTTGCGGCATCGGCGATGTCGGCGCACTCGGTCGCATAGGCATAAAATCATTTCTGCTGTATATACTCACTACAGGGCTCGCCATCAGCCTGGCTTTGCTGATTGCAATTACCATTGCACCCGGCAAAGACTTTGAGCAACAGCAAAGCAGCACTGAATTTGTCGCCAAAGCATCCCCACCCATTACCGATGTCTTTATCAATATTATCCCAGGTAATCCCATCGAGGCATTCGCCCAGGGCAATATGCTACAGATCATCTTTTTTGTCATCCTGTTTGCCATCGCCATGTTGATGACCGGTGAAATCGGCCTGCAACTGGCCGAAACGGCAGAAAAACTCAATGAAGTCATGATGAAAGTGGTCACCCTGGTCATGGATGTTGCACCGGTTGGGGTCTTTTGCCTGATGGCAAAAACCTTCTCCGAACAGGGACTGGCTTTGATTCTACCGATGATCGGTTATTTCTCGGTGGTTATCCTGTGTTTATTGCTGCATGCCTTGGGTACTTTTTCAATACTCCTCACTGTCTTTGCCAAGCTAAACCCCATCATCTTTATCAAAAAAATGCGTCCCGCGCATATTTTTGCGTTTAGTACCGCCAGCTCTAATGCAACCATCCCTGTTACTTTGCAGGTATTGGAAAAACGTATCGGCGTAGACAACTCCACCGCGGCCTTTACCGTGCCTTTTGGTGCCACCATTAATATGGATGGTACCGCGATTATGCAAGGTGTTGCGACCGTGTTTATTGCCAATGTCTATCAGATTGATTTAGGTTTTACCCAATATATTACCATTGTGGGCATGTCCATTTTAGCCTCCATCGGCACCGCTGGCGTACCTGGGGTCGGTTTGATTATGCTAGCAATGGTCTTTAATCAGGTCGGACTACCCGTGGAAGGGATTGGTCTGATTTTAGGCGTGGATCGCCTGCTGGATATGATGCGTACCGTGGTGAATATTACGGGTGATGCAACCGTGACCTGTATCGTCGCGCGCGGTGAAAACACCCTGGATGATACGGTATTCAATGATCCTGATGCGGGGGTTATTGCTGAAATTCATCTGCCGCATAAAGCAGCGTAAACAGCAAGCCCCCACTACACCTCGTTCCCGCGCTCCGCGTGGGAATGCATAGACCAACGCTCTGCGTCACGAAACGCAGAGCATTGAAACGAGACTCACACAATGTTTGTCCCGTGTTAAAGTGCTAGACCATTATTTCAATTAAGATTCAATTGACTCTGCTTTATCCTGATAGCTCTTAATCTGATCAAAATTCAGGTAACGATAGGTATCGTCTGCCGTTTCATCAATCTGGCTTGCATACTTCATATACTCTTCAGCTGTCGGGATCTTACCTAGAATGGAACATACCGCCGCCAATTCTGCCGAGCCTAGATAGACATTGGCATTATTACCCAAACGGTTCGGAAAGTTACGCGTCGAAGTCGAAACCACGGTTGCATTATCCGCAACACGCGCCTGATTTCCCATACATAAGGAACAGCCCGGCATTTCCATACGCGCACCTGACTTACCAAAAGTGCTGTAATAACCCTCTTCGATTAATTGCTCCTGATCCATTTTGGTCGGCGGTGAAACCCAAAGCTTTGTCGGCAACTGACCTTGCTGCTTCTCTAATAACTTACCTGCTGCACGAAAGTGTCCAATATTGGTCATACAAGAACCTAAAAAGACCTCATCAATTTTGGT
>DAOVWV010000046.1 GCA_030636485.1 Methyloprofundus sp. | reverse complement strand
TAGGGTGGGCAACGCTTTTCTGCCCACCCTACATTGCTATTGTACTCAGGACGCAGAGCATCCGGACATGCGTTCCCACGCAGGGCGTGGGAACGAGGAAAGGCTTTTGCTATGGATTATAAAATTCACCGTCCTTACGTAAATAAAACCACCAGTTTATCATAATACAGACCACATAAAAGGCTGCAAACCCCATTAATGCCACTTCTGGTGTGGTTGCTTTAATTTGCTCACCAAATACTTTAGGAATATAGAAAGCACCATAGGCTGCAACAGCAGAAGTCCAGCCTAATACAGGGCCTACTTGTTCTTTAGGAAATACCTGAGAAATGGTTCTAAAAGTTGATCCATTACCGATACCCGTTGCTGCAAATAAAATAAGGAAGATAATTAAAAAAGGGACAAAATACTCTTCTGGTGTCGCTGAGTTGTAGGCAGCTTTCATATAATAAGCGACCCCACCCGCACTAAGTACCATCACAAATGAACAGATATGCGTCACCCAGGCACCACCAAACTTATCTGCAATCATGCCGCCGACTGGCCGAATCAATGCACCAATAAAAGCGCCCGTCCATGCATACATTAATGCGCTAGGACCATTTGGATTAAGTTGATCATGATTCATCACGCCATCTACCATGACATGTTGATAACCAAAAATAACTTTAATCGCCAGCGGAAAACAGGCCGCAAAACCGATAAAAGAACCAAAGGTCATGGTATAGATAATACTCATCACCCAAGTGTGTTTGTTATCAAAAATCTTATATTGTCTGCCTAAGCTCTCGCCTATTTGACCAGGAATGATTTTTAATAAAGAAACCGTTAAAGCAATCACTATAAATAAAGCAATTTCTTTAGGCACATGAAAACCTGAACCATGTACAGAGGCTGGTAATATCAGCCATAAACCAAATACGGCACTGATAAAAGCGATCCCTAACATACCAGAGATCATGCTAAAGCTAAGAATCGGGCCACGTTCAATGGGCGACACTTCTTCAGTACGAATATTATTCATACCAAACCAGCCCAAAAAGGCTAGCGGGACAAGGAATAACAACCAGATAAAGCCTGCGTTCTGTAAATACGTTTCCGTACCCGCTGCAATCTTGCCTACCAGCGTACCTGAGGTAGATTGTAAAATCATAGGCTCTCCGCCCCATGCTCCAAACAAACCAAAGGTCATAGACAATGGAATAAGGATTTGCATGGTGGTGACACCAAAATTTCCTAAGCCAGCATTCAGTCCTAAAGCCAGCCCCTGTATTTTCTTGGGAAAGAAAAAGCTGATATTGGACATGGAAGAAGCAAAGTTCCCGCCTCCAAAGCCCGACAATAAAGCCAGCACCTGAAACACCCAAAAAGGTGTATTTTGATCACGCAGTGCAAGCCCTGTACCTAATGCCGGAATCATTAACAGCGCAGTGGTAAAGAAAATCGTATTCCGTCCACCACATAAGCGTATAAAGAAACTACTAGGAATCCTTAACGTTGCACCCGTTAACCCCGCAATGGCCATCAAACTGAATAAATCAGATTTTGGATAAGGAAAGCCCAAGTTCAGCATTTGTACCGTGATAATGCCCCAGTACAACCAGACGGCAAAGCCACACAATAAACTTGGAATCGAAATCCATAAATTTCGATTCGCAACTTTCTTGCCTTCAGACTCCCAAAACTCAGGGTCTTCGACATCCCACTTTCTTAAATCAGCCATACACACTCCACATCTAGGATTAAATAATTATATGCTAATTTTACGCCTAAATAGAATTAAAAGCCCTCTGTTTATTGTTTTATATACAGCCATAACACACTGAAAACAAAGAAATAACCTAGTAAACCACTGGGTTATTATGTTTGTGTTGATTCAACACCTTTGCATCAAGTTAATTTGTAAGGTTTTTTCTAATAAGCCATTAAAAACTACACTTCCACAATGGTTTTAGTGATTGATATTTCAACCCTTTTATTTTTATCTCTAATACTGAATTACTTTATTTACTAGGCAGCCTTCGCGGTAACCCCTTACTCCATTACTCGGTTTTATTAATCGGCGTATCTTACATAAAAGAATGACCGGCACTAAACACATAAAATCCTCATTCCCCACACATGATATTTGTTATGATGCACTTATGACTTGAATTCAGGTACATTACATTAACCAATTAATAACAATAATAAATAATGAAATTCATCCCATTGCTTCAAGCCTTTACAGTTGACCCCGTGCAGCTAAATATAAAAGCAAAAATCCTTTCCTTGCTAGCCTGTTTTTGCGCTATATTTTTTATCGCCCTCATAACCCAGACCATTATAGGTGTTTCCAACTCTCCCATTATCGTTGCATCTATGGGAGCCTCTGCGGTTATTTTGTTTTTTATTCCTAACAGCCCTTTAGCACAACCCTGGCCATTTATTGGCGGGCAGTTATGCTCTGCATTCATAGGAATGAGCTGCGCTCTCAATATTACAGAAACCGCGTCCTCCGCAGCCGTTGCTGCCGGAACTTCTGTGCTAGCAATGCTGATCTTGCGCTGTCTACACCCACCCGCAACAGCGACTGCACTTGCGCCTGTTATGGCGGGCGATAGCATCACTTCGCTGGGTTACTCCTTTCTGCTAGTCCCTGTTGGCATTAATGTAGGACTTATGATTGCACTATCAGTCATTATCAATCGCTGGATTCTGAACCGAGATTACCCCAATGCCTTATCAAAAAAAGAAGTGACAAAAAACCAGCCCGCTAGTGAAGTGCCCCCCCTCCCTAATGGAAACCATAAAATTGGCACTTCCAAACAGGATATTGAGCTAGCACTCAAAAATTCGAATAGCTTTGTCGATATAACGGCTACCGAGCTTAGCCAACTATTAAGCAATGCCGAATTAAACACCTTTAAGCGTATACGTGATGAGATATGCTGCGCAGATATTATGGTGCGCGATATTACCAGCGTAGAATATGGCACAGAAGTCGAAGATGCCTGGCAGTTAATTCAGAACAAAAAACTAAAAGTCCTTCCAGTTGTCGACAATACAAAACGTGTCATTGGGATTCTCACCTGGCATGATTTTTTTAAATATATAAATCTGAATGCCTATGACAGCCTACCGGATCAATTCCGTCGTTTTATTCGTCGTACCACCGACATCAAGGCCAATAAACCTGAGGCTGTAGGGCATATCATGACGCAGTCCGTTGTCACTCTAACTGAATCGACTCATATCGTGGAACTCATCCCCTTAATGTCCATGCAAGGGCACCGTCAAATTCCTATTATTAACGAAGAACATCGCCTGGTCGGCGTGATTTATCAGGCGAACCTGATTGCCGCGCTTTATAATCAAGGTTTGACCAAGACCCTATAAACAACACCCAGCCTAAACCCGCTATTTTTTGCGCACATAAAAGACCTGCTGCCCATCCTCTCTTATATACTCAATAATTTCATTGCCTGTTTGCTCTGCATAAACACCAAAATCCAAATGTGCAGCAGGGTCTGTCGCGGTTACCCGAACAACCTCGCCAGACAGCATATCTTTCAAAGCTTTTTTTAAGCGTAATAAAGGTAATGGACAGTGCAAGCCAACGGCATCCACTTCTATATCAAATTCAATCATACTGATTATAAAATTTCTCAAGCATACTTTTAAGGAGCGCATATAATAGCATTACAAATACAATCTGCGCTGTTAATTTAAACATTGAAAAATACTGAGTTCCCACTTCCAAGCTCAAGGGCTGAATAAATTCAAACCTTATAATTAATTAAGCCACAACCATCCACTGATACATTTATATCCATATGGAATACTTCCCCCTCTTTATTGATTTAAAAAATAAAAACTGCTTAGTCGTTGGTGCTGGCGAAGTAGCGACACGAAAAATTGAGCTACTTGCCAAAGCAGGTGCCATTATCACCGTACTTGCTCCCACCATTAGCAATAGCGTCAGACAATTAACCTCTAGCTATCCAAACCTGGAAATTATTGAAAAGAACTTTGAACCTAGCGATGTTCATCGACAACGACTCATCATTTCAGCAACCAATCAAGCAGACATCAATGCATTGGTTGCTGCAACAGCCCACAATGAAAACATCCCCGTCAACGTTGTCGATAACCCCGAGCTATGTAGCTTTATTGTTCCCGCCATTATCGACCGCTCACCGGTTATTGCTGCCGTATCTTCTGGCGGTGCATCCCCAGTACTTGCCAGATTATTACGCGCAAAACTGGAAAGCCTTATCCCACCGGCTTTTGGCCGCATGGCCAAATTGGCTGAAAAATATCGGACATTAGTCAAAGAACATATCAACCCACCCGCACAACGGCGCATTTTTTGGGAAAAGGTTCTGCAAGGCTCTATTGCCGAACTCTTTTATTCCGGCAAAGAAATGGAAGCGGAAGCACGCTTAAAAGAAGCCATACTCAATAGCCCCGACACACTTGATAATACAGGCGAGGTCTATTTAGTCGGTGCCGGCCCTGGTGATCCTGATTTACTGACCTTTCGCGCACTGCGCTTAATGCAACAAGCCGATGTCGTTGTATACGACCGCCTGGTTTCTGATGAAATTCTTGAGCTAATACGCCGTGACGCAGAAAAAATCTATGTGGGCAAACAGCGCAATAATCACAGTTTGGATCAGGAGTCCATTAATGAACTACTCGCCCGCCTGGCAAAATCAGGAAAGCGCGTGGTGCGCCTAAAAGGAGGAGATCCTTTTATTTTTGGGCGTGGCGGCGAAGAAATCGAAACACTGGTACAGGAAAACATTAATTTTCAGGTTGTCCCTGGCATCACCGCAGCTTCTGGCTGTGCAACCTATGCCGGAATCCCACTGACGCATAGAGACCACGCCCAATCCTGTACCTTTATTACCGGTCACTTAAAAGACAACAGCATCAACCTTAACTGGCAGCAACTGGTCGCACCAAACCAGACCATTGTTATCTATATGGGGCTAGTCGGACTGCAAATAATCTGTCAATCAATGATTCAATACGGCGCATCGGCTGATTTACCAATTGCCCTGGTACAGCAGGGTACAACCCATACACAACGGGTCATCACCGGCACACTAAGCACTATGCCTGAAAAAATTAAAGGACAAAGCATACATCCCCCCACCTTACTTATTATTGGTACCGTTGTTACATTACATGAAAAGTTAAAGTGGTTTCAGCCAGAGCATGGAGATAAGGGATGAAGCACACCTTTCGGCGATTGAGGTGCTTCTCGGGTTAATATTTTTAAGCTATAAGAAATTTTCAATGTAACTTTACAAAAACCAACGATAATAGTTGAAAAATCTCTCCAAATTCTCTATCATCTACAGGTTAAAAATTTTTCAAGGCTATGTTTCGCTGGGAACACACTCGCAACAAGCATAGTTGTTTTATTATTATCAAAAAGAGGAAGTGATCAGAATGAAAAAATTATTATTAGCTGTTTCTACAGTGGCTCTACTAGGCTTAAGTGCACAAGCATCTGCTGCCAACGAAATTAAAGTGGGTAAAAAAATCTATGACCGTGCATTCGGTCGTGGTTGTGGTGCTTGCCATGATATTTCTTCAAACCCACAATTGATCGCATTGATTAAATCAGGTGACCTTTCAAAAGATAGCTTTGCAACTACTTTAAAAGAAGGTAAAAATGGTATGCCTAAAGCAATGGATGCAATCATGGCAGTTGGCCCTGTTAAGAAAGCTGGCTATTCAGAAGATCAAGCTATTGACGCAGTATGGAATTACCTATCTCAATAAGCAAAGCCTCATAAAAAAGCCGTTCCAAGCTTGCGCTGGAACGGCTTTTTTTTGCCTGATAGAAAATTATACAGCCCAAAGAACCACACCCCGATATTTATCCTAGGCGCAAATTCAGCGCATAAGCACTTCCAAAGACTTATAAAATTTTCTTTTGCTCAATAGTATCATCATTTAAAACATATTGCCTACGCACCCAGACACCGGCAATGGCCGCAAGCATCAAACCACAAGAGACAATCAGTAAATGCACCAGATTTCTAAGCTGAGAAACCTCGGCAGCCAAGGCTTGCGCCTCAGCTCTTTCTGCCCTAGGTTGCTGCAAATATTTTTGCGCAATTAAACGCCCTGCCCCCGTTTCAGAATAGGTTTTTAAAACCACTAAATCCTCTTGTAAAGCATGAATTGTATCCAGACCGATTTCAGCAATAGTCCCGGTACGTAAACCCTCTTCAAGAATTTTTAATTTACTTTCAATGGACCCACTGACCAAGCCCACTAATTGTGACTTCAAAGCATCCACTTCTGCAGAGATAACCGGATTCATCTGTACATCATATAACGCTACTGGCTTATGCACCTGCACAGAGCTTTTAACAATCTCATTGACAGGCATCAACAGAATACCCATAAAAACCACCATAGACATTAAGCCAATGATAGTCGCCAATACCAGCCTGTTCATTTTCAGCACACTCAGCTGTGTCACCGAATTTAGAACAGCCATATTACGCACCTCTTTATTTTTTTTATTCTTCTTGCGTAAATCGCCCATTAAAAAAATCCTTCCTAAAAAAAGAAACTGCAAAGCACATTATACAAGTTTGATAAAAAAAATCCCGCCCACTTACACAATGAACGGGATTAATTAACAAACTACTTTAATCTCTTTGCTGCAATACGCATTCTTAAAGCATTTAGCTTAATAAATCCTTCAGCATCTTGCTGATTATACGCACCCTCATCATCCTCAAAAGTGGCGATAGCCTCATCAAAAAGACTATCCGTCGCAGACTCCCGGCCGACCACATCAACATTGCCTTTATAAAGTTATAAACGCACTTTTCCATTCACTGTCGATTGTGACTGATCAATCATCGTCTGCAACATTTCTCTGTCAAGTCTCCACCAGTACCCATTAGAAATCAGCGTGGCATAACGTGGCATCAGCTCGTCTTTTAAATGCGCGACTTCACGATCCAGAGTCAAAGACTCAATCGCTCTATGCGCCCGCATCATAATCGTACCACCCGGCGTTTCATAGCAACCACGTGACTTCATACCCACATAACGGTTTTCCACGATATCCAAACGCCCAATACCATTTTCACCGCCGATTTTGTTAAGCTTAGCCAATACTTCAGCAGGCGAATGCGGCACACCATCAATCGCAACAATATCCCCTTTAGCATACGTCAGCTCCATATACGTTGCGGTATCAGGTGCATTTTCTGCTGATACACTCCACAGCCACATATCTTCTTCAGGCTCATTCCAGGGATCTTCCAGAATCCCGCCTTCATAAGAAATATGTAATAAATTGGCATCCATTGAGTAGGGTGACACCTTACCTTTTTTTCTTTCTATCGGAATCCCATGAGAATCAGCATAAGCCAACAGCTTCTGACGCGAATTCAGATCCCATTCACGCCATGGTGCAATAATCTTAATATCAGGGTGCAAGGCATACGCACCCAGCTCAAAACGCACTTGATCATTCCCTTTACCCGTCGCACCATGCGAAATCGTATCAGCACCCGTCTCGTTTGCAATTTCAATCAAGCGCTTGGAAATCAAAGGACGCGCAATAGATGTCCCTAATAAATACTCACCTTCATAAATAGTATTTGCACGAAACATAGGAAAAACAAAATCACGCACAAACTCCTCGCGCAAATCATCTATATAAATTTCTTTAATACCTAAAGATTTTGCTTTCTCTCTTGCCGGCTCTACTTCTTCGCCCTGCCCTAAATCTGCTGTAAAGGTAACCACCTCACAAGCATACTCATCTTGCAACCACTTCAAAATAACCGAAGTATCCAAACCACCTGAATAAGCTAAAACTACCTTTTTGGTCTCTGACATTGTGTCCAAACTCTAAATAAATAAAATTCTTATAATTATACTATAAATAGTAGTAATTTTATTTTAAAATAATTTGTATATAATGAAATTTATATAATTGCATACCCCGCCACAATATCCCCACATAAAACAAATAAAAACACATTAAAATCAATGAAATAAAAATTAACACAAAAAATATTATTAAAATAGTTGACGCAAAAAAGGATAGCTGGAATAATAGCGTTTCTTTAGCAAGCCCAGGTAGCTCAGTCGGTAGAGCAGAGGACTGAAAATCCTCGTGTCGACGGTTCGATTCCGCCCCTGGGCACCATGCTAAAGCCAAATAAAACAAGCCCTGATGAGATTTATCTCTTCGGGGCTTTTTTTTGCCTGAAATTTTTACGGTCTATTTCTGGTCTAAAATCCCCTGATCGGCTAATTAAAAATGGCTGATAAAATTAGAGCTTAAAATTTAAGCGACCAGTCAAACTACAAACAAAGAGTCAATTACAAATGGCAATAGCATGTGCACGACACATTTTAGTAAAAACGAAAGATGAAGCCGAAATACTCAAAAAGAAACTAGCCGGTGGTGCTGAGTTTGATATCCTCGCTAAAAAACACTCACTGTGTAACTCCGCAAAAAATGGTGGCAACCT
>DAOVWV010000345.1 GCA_030636485.1 Methyloprofundus sp. | reverse complement strand
TGGTTGCCAGAATACTATGCGGATTGCGCACTTTTCGCTTCGCCACTCTTAAGCCTTCAAATGCCTGAGGACTCGTAACCTCATGCATCAAATGACGATCAACATATAATAAAGGGGCCTGACCTGAAACCTCAGCCACTAAATGGCTGGCCCAGATCTTTTCGTACATGGTTTTTTTCATAGTATCTTCCAAAACTTACGTTCTGCTTTTAAGTGTTAACAGAGTATTATCGCAAATTTGCAGTAGGTATTGCAATTACTAAAGAAAACTTGTGAACACATTCTTTATTTTTGTGAATCAACCATTACTCCAAAACACGTCCCCGCAATGCTTTGGTTTTACTCCGCTGCGCCTTATTGTTCAGCCGCCTTTTCTTTGCTGCTCTGCTAGGCTTGGTCGCTCGCCTTAGTTTCTGCACTATGAGTGCGCCTTGAATAATGTCCTTTAAACGAGCCAGTGCATCTTCCCGGTTTTTTTCCTGTGTCCGGAATTGCTGTGCCTTAATAACGATAACGCCTTCTTTAGTGATACGCTTATCGCGCAACGCTAATAGCCGTTGTTTATAAAATTCAGGCAGTGAAGAGCCATTGATATCAAACCGTAAATGAATCGCAGACGAAACTTTATTAACATTTTGCCCACCGGCTCCCTGCGCCCGAATTGCCGAAATCTCAATTTCATTATCAGCAATGTAAATATGATTGGAAATTTCTAACATACTCAATTTTTGTATTAGTACAAGTCCCGCATTACAAGTTATTCCATGCCTTTTCCAGCCGTTTTGCCGATACCGGATAAGGGGTCTTTAATTGCTGTGCAAATAATGACACTCTAAACTCTTCCAGCATCCAGCGAAAGACCTCTCTCTCCGGGTTCACTATTTCATTTTTCTGGCGTTTATCAATACTCTGCCAATACCACTGCTGAAATTTTGCCATTTCCTGCATTTTTTGCTGATCCTTATCGGCTTGCTGCAACATGGTTTGTAAGCGCACTTCTATGGCTTTTAAATAACGAGGGTAGTGCTTTAAATGATCATTCGCCGTCATGGTTAAAAAGCCCTGATAAAACAGCCGGGCAAGCTGTGTTTGCACATCAACGACTGATTTATCCTGCTGCGGCAGGCGATCAACTTGCTGTTTGATCTGTGCATACAGCTTAAGCGCCTTAACTGCACTCTCGCCTATCTGATTCGCCGTATTGATCAGTTCTGCTTTATTGTCTTTTAAACACTGATCAAATTGTTGTTCGGTTCGGATAATACGCCCATTGACAAAAACTGATTTGATAATCAGGCTGAGCATATCTTCTTTATAGTGATGGCTTAATATATCTTTACTTAAATCAGGATGCTTACCCATGCGGTTATAAGCTAGCTCAGACTCAGGAGAGAAAGGCAGATTTTTGAGTATATATTTAGCTTCTTTTTTTAACTGCAATAAAAATAAACGTAACAAGCCTAAATCATGTTGCAAAGCAGCCTTTTCCTGGGTATCTAAAATGCGCACTCCCACGGCATCGCCTTCGTCAATAATCGCAGGATAGCCGATAAAATTTTGTCCATTCTGTTCAAACTGATAGACCTCGGACAGCTCATCAAAAGCCCACTTAATACAGCCGGTATAATTCATCTCATCTTCAGCCAGTTGATTAAAACTATCTCCGGCTGTTTCATTATATTTGCGCTGCAACGCCTTTAAATCACGGCTGTTATCCAGATGTTTGCCTTGTTCGTCTATTATCCGAAAATTCATGCGTAAATGATCGGTGATTAACTCGGTATTCCATGCGGTTAATGGAATGGATTCACCGCTAAGCTTACGTAAGCGCATGGTTAGCCATTCATATAAAGAACCTTTACCATCCGGCTCCACTTCCAGGCAGCGTTCGACCATACTGGGTACGGGTACAAAATGCTTGCGTAATTGCTTGGGCAGACCTTTTATCAAGGCAATAAGTTTTTCTTTTAACAAACCAGGCACTAGCCATTCAAAAGTTTGCTCAGTCAGTTGATTCAATTGGTGTACAGGCACGATAACTGTGACCCCATCTTCCTCGTGACCAATTTCAAAGCGGTATTGTAAGGCTAAAGTCAAGCGACCCACTTTTTTCTCATCCGGGTATTCCCAGCTACTGATATGCCCTTCATCCTGACGGGTTAAATCTTCCTTAGTCAGGAATAACAAGCGTGGCTGTTCGCCCTCGATTTGCTTGCGCCATTGATCAAAAGTAATACCATTAACCACCGTTTCCGGCAGTTTTTGATCATAAAAGTCATATAGCCACTCTTCATCCTCAATTAAATCAACGCGCCTGCCTTTATGCTGGATATAGCCGACTTCTTCCAATAGTTTTTCATTGGCTTTAAAAAAAGGCGCACGGGTTTGATAGTCATGTTCCACTAGCGCCTGGCGTATAAACATTTGCCGCGCCGCTTTAGGGTCTACATGTTCATAAGGAATTTTACGCCGACTTTGCAGAGTAATGCCAAAGAGTAAAGTACGCTCAAAGATAGCGCCCCGCGCGGCTTTTTTCTCCCAATGCGGGTCAAAATGGTTCTTCTTGATTAAGTGCTCAGCACAACGCTCTATCCATTGTGGTTCTATTTTTGCCACACAACGACCATAAACTTTACTGGTTTCAACCTGCTCGGCAGCCATAATCCATTTAGGTCGCAATCTATGTTGTCCAGAACCCGGAAAGATAAAGAATTTTAAATTACGTGCGCCTAAATATTCATATTGCTCATGCTTAAAGCCAATATTAGACAATAAACCCGGCAATAATGCCTGATGCACGGCCTCATAAGAGGCTTCAGCACTATTGATCTTAAGCTTTAACTCGCCCTTGACCACCTGCAAAATCTGGGTATGTACATCATGCCATTCTTTCAAACGCACATAGGAAAGAAAATGCTGCTTACACCATTTACGCAATTGATTATTAGCCAGGTGTTTTTTACGTTCTTCAAAAGTATTCCAGATATTGATGAAACTCAAAAAATCCGAACCTTCTGCGACAAATTCA
>DAOVWV010000315.1 GCA_030636485.1 Methyloprofundus sp. | reverse complement strand
CAATATACCGGTTCTTAAATTATGTTAGATTTGTTAATAAAATATCGTGGCATTTTTGTCGTCTTATTCATACTCCCTGCATCGCTTATTTTTAAAGCCTATATGAGCAGCAGAAACCGTCTGGTTTTCTGGCTTAACAGCGCACCGGAAAAGCATGCCGATAAAGTCCAAAAAGTACAGCAACAGGTCAAGGACTGGCAACAGAAAACCGGCGGCAGTGTCCCCATGTGCACCGCGAGACCTGGCTGGCAGGCGATGTCCCTGAAACAGGGAAATTATAAAAAAACCCATTATCAAGTCGATGTCAGCTTAATGGATGTACTGGAAATTGATGCCGAAAAAGGCACGGTACGCGTTGAACCTATGGCTAATATGGGACAAATATCGGCCATGTTAAAGCCCCTAGGCTGGTCTTTGGCGGTTGTTCCTGAACTGGATGCTTTAACCGTCGGTGGCCTGATTAATGGCTTTGGCATTGAAGCCAGCTCGCACAAGTATGGGCTATTTCAGCATATTTGTGAAAGTCTGGAAATTGTTACCGCTGGTGGCGAACTGGTTAAATGTTCAAAAGAAGAAAATAGCGAACTTTACTATGCCATTCCCTGGTCTTACGGTTCCTTAGGATTTTTAGTCTGTGCAGAAATTAAAATCATCCCGTGTAAAGATTATGTCCACCTCACCTATATCCCCTACAAGAACAAACAAGAGCTAGTCGAGCGTTTTACCGAAGAGTCATTAAAACCTTTTGATGAGGCTTATGAATTTATTGAAGGCCTGATGTATTCAGAGCAGGAAGGTGTACTTATGCTAGGTAACTTTGCCGATAAAGTCCCCTCTGGCAAAACCAGAAACGCACTCAATAACTTCTGGAAACCCTGGTTTTATGAGCATGTGCGCAGCCTCTTAAAACAAGATAAAACGCAGGAAGAATATATTCCCTTACGTCATTTTTACCACCGTCATACGCGTTCTTTTTTCTGGGAAATGGAACAAATCGTTCCTTTTGGCAATAGCCCCTGGTTTCGTTACTTATTAGGTTGGATGTCACCGCCGGAAATTTCCTTAATAAAGCTGACTGAAACAGAAGCCATTCATGAATTATATGATACCCATCATATGGATCAGGACTTTTTATTACCCATCAGCACGCTGGACAAATCCCTGTCTTATTTTCAGCAGGAAGTTGATTTTTATCCCCTATGGTTATGTCCTATGCGCGTATTTGATACTCCGATACGTGGCATGGTTAATCCATTGCCGGATGAACAAATGTTTGTTGATGTCGGGATTTATGGCGAGCCTAATGTGCCTAACTACAATGCAAAAGAAACCACTCGCAAGCTAGAAGCCTTTATGCGTGAGATCGGTGGTTTTCAAGCTTTATATGCAGATACCTATCAAAGCCGTGAAGAATTACGTGACATGTTTGATCATCGTTTACTGGACAAACTGCGCAAAGAAACGGGGGCTTTAAGTGCTTTTCCTGAGCCGTTTGATAAGGTCTCTCGGGCGGCAAGGACTTAATTTAAACCCAAAACGTAGCCCGTATGACACAAGGCGCAATACAGGCTACAACTTATTATTATAACAAATACTCTAAAACCGCCTGTAAGTCAGGGCTATCAACAAACACATCCGCCTGCTCTCTGACAATATCCCGCGCCACTACACCACCAAAACCGATACAATAAGCCCCGGCTTGTTTCGCTTCCATATCAGTGTTGCCATCCCCCACAATGGCAAGCTTTAAGCCCGCCTGATTTAATTGCGCACAGACCTCTGCCTTGCCACCATTTCTTGCGAGAGGGGACTGTTGGTTAAATTCTAAATAGTCGCCATTACTGGCAAATAAAACCTCGACCGCATGCACATGGTCTGCAGCAACATTGAGCTTTTCTGCCAAAGGCAAGATTGCCTGTTTTAAGCCTCCACTGATAATATGCACCTGCTTACCCTGGCTATGTAGTTGCTGAAAGACCTCTTCTACACCCTGTACCATTTTTTCTATATATAAATCCGCCACACGGTCGATTGCCTCGCGATCAGGCTTAATTAAATCCAGGCGCTTGGCATACACCGCTTCCAAAGCGACTTCGCCATTCATTGCCGCATTGGTTAATGCCGCCATTTCAGCGCCACAGCCAGCCCGTTCGGCTAGCTCATCAATACCTTCTATTGCACTTAAGGTACTATCACAATCAAAACAAATAATATCAAAACTCATCTAAACCCATACCTAAAATAATTCATCTAGAGTGGACACTAGGCCCACCCACTTAATACGCGTCACACATCATGCTAGCGCAGTTTACATCTCTATCTGTATCGCCGATTCAACCGCCCCAACTTCACACAGTTCCTGTAACAAAGCATCTCCGATTTTTTCAGAAACACTGATCACTGACATCGCATGTTCCCCGTCTTCTGCAACACCGACCTGCATACGCGAGATATTAATATCAGCTTTGCCGAGTACTGTACTAATCGCGGCAATAACACCCGGTTTGTCTGCATGTTGGGTAACCAGTAACACACCTTCGGGAATCACTTCAATTTCATATTCATTGATATTGACGATACGTGGATGTTTATCGCCCAATAAAGTACCCACTAAATGAATCTCTTCATCAGCGCAATATGCCTTGAGTTCAACTAAAGCCAGATATCCCGAAATTTCTTCCGTTTTCGATTCCGTCAAACAAATACCCTGGCGTTTGGCTATATTTTCTGCATTCACGCTATTGACTGGCGTGGAAACATGGCTTTCCAATAAACCAACCAAAGCGGCAACGGAAACCGAACGGGCTTCTGCTTCTGCCGCTTTCCCCAATAAAGCGACTTTAATGCGCTCTATTGGTTGAGTTGCCAAGCCTGCAAGCACTTTACCCAGGCTTGTCGCTATGTCCATATAAGGCTCGGACTTCCTTAAATCTTCCGCTGAAAGACGCGGTAAATTCAGCGCATTAACCGCTTCGCCTGTTTTTAGAAAAGTTACGGCCTGACGTGCAATTTCAACACTCACGGCCACTTGCGCTTCTTTTGTTGAGGCACCTAAGTGAGGGGTAAAAACGATATTATCTAATTCTAATAAAGGCGAGTCTTTAGGTGGCTCATTTTCATAAACATCCAGTGCCGCCCCTGCTATATCACCCTTTTTTAAAGCGTCATATAAGGCCGCCTCATCAATCAATCCACCGCGGGCACAGTTGATAATCATCGCTGATTTTTTCATCATCGCCAACTGTTCCTGACCAATGACACCGCGTGTTTTTTCCAATAAAGGGCAGTGCAAGGTCAAATAATCAGCCTGT
>DAOVWV010000132.1 GCA_030636485.1 Methyloprofundus sp. | reverse complement strand
TGAAAAGAAAAAAGTGGATGTCTATATTGCCAGAGCCCGCAAGAGCATGATGAGTATGAATGCTTTGCTGCAAAGTGCCGGGGAAGCGAGTCATCTGGAAGCCAGTCTTGATAAGGAAAGTCAGGAGCAGCTGGATTTGGGCAAGGTCGTTTTGGAGCATGTTGAGAGTTACACTTTGATATACCCGGATATTTCAATACAGGCCAATTGTCAGCGAGACTTACTGGTTGCTGGCAATGAAATTCGGTTAATGCAATTGCTGGATAAACTGGTATCTAATGCCGTTGAGCATTGTGACGGCCTTGCTCCCATAGATATTCTAGTGCAACGCTTGGAGGACAAAGTTCAGCTGATTGTTGCAGATAAAGGCGATGTATTACCTGAAGATACAGTGGCGATGTTTGATTTATTTGTTTCGTTTAGGACGGCGGAGCGACAAACAGATGAAAATTTTGGTTTGGGGCTTTATATTGTTAAACTCATTGCGGAATCACATCAAGGGCAGGTAAAGGCATATGGGCTCAATGGCGAAGAGGGGGCTGTTTTTGAGGTGACGCTGCCGTTAGACAATACGCATTAAAGTGTGCGATAAGGAGCGAGGGGATGATTGTTTCATGCGCGCTCCTAAATATCCACCCATCGGTAACCGGTTCCCCTTTCGGTTTTAATGCTGTTGAAATTTTCGTCGATAGCCTTAAATCGGTTACGAATGGTTTTTATATGTGCGGTAATGGTATTGGGCTCTACATAAATTTTAGCTGCTTCCATAAGTTGGCGGTTGGTTTTAACCTCACGTGGCTCAGATAACAACTCCTGAACAATCCAGAATTGCGTGAGTGTTAGTTCAACAGCTTGATCGTTCCAATAAACCAATAGCTGGTCACTATCAACATAGGATTTACTAGCTTTACCCTCTTCAACCTTGTTTGTCGTTGCAGGTATATTTTGACTTTGTATACTAGCGTAACGGCGTAATAAGGCTTCTATACGAACGATAAGGTATTCAATGCTGATATCCTTAGTCAGGTAATCATCCGCTCCAAGGCGAAACCCCGATATTTTATCTATTTCACTTCCATGAGAGGTTAAAAACAAGATGGGGAGTATGGGGGATACCTGTCTTAGGTACATGCATAACTGAAACCCGCCTTCACGTTCCTCTTCTAGGCTGATGTCCAGTATGGCAATATCTGGAAGTCCTTGTCTAAAGTGAGTCATGGCTTCTTCTCTGTTTCTGTAGGCTTTCACTATAAAGCCTTCATCAGCCAGTAATTCGGTATAGTTTTCCCGAATCACATCATCGTCTTCGACCAATACAATTTCCTTTAGCATGACTGTCCCAATACAGTGTTTCTGAGGATTTATTCTGAGCATCTCACTCATAGGAGTCAAAAGTGACTATATGACTTCCATTTTATAAAATACGTATTCCTATGCAATCATACAATGGATTGTCGTCATAAACCTGTATTGTTCATAAATCTTCATAATACTTTCTAGGAGTTAAAGACGAACTTCGGTGTTTAGTCTGCGCCAATCAAAGCATTTTCCTGGGTCTGTTTTTCGCTGTGGTGCAATATCACTGTGTCCGCTAATGTTTTCAACATTGAGTCTGGGATATGTTTGAATTAAACATTTAATCAAAGTGGATAATTGCGAGTATTGTGGGTCGGTATAGGGGGTACAATCTGTCCCTTCTAACTCTATGCCGATGGAAAAATCATTACATTTTTGTCGCCCTTGATACTCTGATAACCCGGCGTGCCAGGCGCGTTTATTAAAAGGGACATATTGGGTTATCAGTCCGCCCCGTTGAATAACGATATGGCTTGATACTTGTAACTGACAAATTTCAGCAAAGCTCGAGTGTGATTGAGCCAAGAGATGATTGGTAAATAGCTGTTCAATATAGGGAGTATTGAATTTTCCCTCGGGTAAGCTGATGCAGTGAATGACGATTAATGAAATGTCTTTTTCGTCATCTCGGTTATCGCAGTTAGGCGATGTGATTCTTTTAGCTGATGTCAGCCAGTGATTGTTAATTTCCATAGTGAATAACCGGTTTAATAAGAAAGTTTATAATTAAAAAATCTATTACTATCTGCTTTATTATATGGAATAATGTTCGCTGGATGACGGGTATTTGTTAACAATGTGTAGATTGTACCCAGTCTTTATGCATTTAAAAAATAAAAATTAATTAATGAGAGAGAATTATGATTGAAATTGAAGTTGTAATAGTTATTGCTGTTGCTCTTGCGGCGTGGCTTTTTGTACATTTTAGAAAAAAAATGCATAACTCTGAAGTAGAGTCAGTTGTTGCTCAGAAGGTATCTAAGGCACCTTCTGAACCAGAGCCAGTGAAGGTTCAGAAGGTTGTGACAAACGAGGTGACGAATGTTGTTCCTGAGGACTCTACTTTAAGACGACATTACCTACAGAACCTTGCGAGTATAGAAAATAGTGCAAAGGTTGATGTGAGTGAACTGGAACCCGTCGTAGAGATTGATACGGCTGTGGTCAGTGCAGTGACAGATGTTATTTCTGAGGTTGATGTGAGTGAGCCAGAACCCGTCGTACAGGTTGATACGACTGCGGTAAGTGCAGTGACGGATGTTATTCCTGAGGACTCTACTTTAAGACGGCATTATTTGCAGAACCTGGCGAGTGCGGCGACTGTGGCTGAACCTGTTATTAATGAAGAGCCTGCACTTACAAGTGTTGCTGAAGATGTCCCAGTACAGGCAGATGTAGCCAGTGTGGTTTCAGGAACGGGTATTCCTGAAGATGCGGTATTAAAGCGTCATTTTATTCAACGGATAACGGCTGAAACCGAAGCAAAAATGTCATCTAGACCAACGGATTCAACTTTAAAACGCCATTATGATGCGCAGCTACTGAGTGCTGTTAATTGTCAGTTAGACGCAGTGAAATAATATTTACAGATTGTTGCTATAAAAATGCCTGCAATGACCATGAGCTATTCAAAACCTATTAATATTCAGGCTTTTCTTGATGAAGATATTGGCAGTGGAGATATTACTGCTTTAATTATTTCTGCAGAGCGTGTCGCTACGGCGAGCGTGATGACCCGGGAGGCGATGGTTTGTTGCGGGCAAGATTGGTTTAATGCTGTTTTTGCAGCACTCAACACAGAGATAGACATCAACTGGCATGTCAAAGAAGGGCAGTGGGTAGAGGCTGGTACGGTGTTGTGTACTTTAAGCGGTTTGGCACGGCCTTTGTTAACAGGAGAGCGTGCAGCACTGAATTTATTGCAAACACTGGCCGCAACGGCGACCCAGGCGCATCATTATGCTAGCGCGATTGTAGGAACGGGGTGCAAAGTTCTGGATACCCGTAAAACGATTCCTGGTTTACGCGATGCGCAAAAATATGCCGTTGCTTGTGGTGGTTGTCATAATCACCGTATAGGCTTGTATGATGGCATTCTCATTAAAGAAAATCATATTATGGCGGCGGGCTCAATTGCCCAGGCAGTTGCCCAGGCTAGGAGTATGAGTGATAAATTGCTGGAAGTCGAAGTTGAGTCGATGCTTGAGTTGGAACAGGCGTTGGCTGCAAAGGCAGACAGGATTATGCTGGATAATTTTTCTGTTCCTGAGTTACAACGGGCGGTTAAGAAAGTCGCCGGAGCTTGTGAACTGGAAGCCTCAGGTAATATTTTGTTGAGTAATATTCGCGAAATCGCTGAAACAGGTGTGGATTATATTTCCATTGGTGCCTTAACAAAAAATGTACAGGCAGTGGATTTATCTATGCGTATTATTTTGGGGGATGAAGAATGAACGATATAGCAAGTGTACTGAAACAATTGACCCACGGTGTCTATGTTGTTGCTGTTGCAGATGGCAAACAAAGCCATGCCTTTACTGCGGCATGGGTGATGCAAGTCTCTTTTGCGCCGGTATTGTTAGCCATCAGTATTAATCCCGAGCATTACTCTTATCAATTGCTTAAGAAGGGTAAGGTTTGTAGCATCAATGTTTTAAGTCAGCAGCAAATGTCAATGGCTGCGCATTTTGGTCAGTCAGGCCTTAAAGATAAAATGTCAGTGGGAACCTGGGCAGCTGCTTTATCTGGTGCACCAGTGTTACAGGAAAGCTTGGCTTATTTTGATTGTAAGGTGAGTCATGAGGTTTCCGCGGGGGATCATCAGTTAGTGATATGTGAGGTATTGGAGGCAAGGCAATTAAATGTGGGGGTTGCCATGCTTTATAATGATACACAGAATATGGATAATAGTGCTGAGTTATATTAAGGATGATAACGTCTGTGAAACAAAAATCCTGCGGCTAGAAATCCGCAGCCGCACGACGTATAACGATTGACTGGGTTGGCTTATGAGTCTAGTGAAAGAAAGAGGTCCAAGAGCGATAGAGCGTTTGGATGTAGAGATTAAAAATTTTGAAGATAAGCATTTATATGTCCCTACTTTGAATGTTTCTATGGGTGGATTTGCCATTCAGTGTACTATGGAAGAACGTGAGCAACTAACACCACTGGGTGATTTTGTTGATGATGTAAGCCCCGTTGATGTTATTTTGCAGTTATATAACCAGAGCGGGCAAAAGGACTGTATTCATGCCAAGTGCCGAGTCGTTTATTCACGTAGAATTGCGCAAGATAAATGTCAGATGATGCTGAATATAAGCTATTCACGTTCATTAATAATATACTTAATGGATAATAAGTAACAATTTTATGTAAAGGCAGGGATGTGCCTTGTTTTTCTATAGCGATAAATAATCTTCTTCTACGCCTATGCTCAGGTGTCCCATCTTGAAGTGATAGCCGCTTTCTTACTCTAATAAATCAATATACTTCGCGGTCACGACTGCGAATTTCCACCAGCTGAGTTTTTCGTTACTGAAACAGCTGTATAGCCTATTGCGCCTGTTTAAGACCCCTAGTATTAAGTAGCGGAAAGCTTTGTTTTTGACAAAAATCAGTATGTTGCAAGACCATCACCCGTAACCGCGCGAAGTTTAATATTGAGATCCCAGCTAAAAACTAGTGTCTAAATTGACTGGATAGCATGTTAGAATGAGGGCTTCTTTATTTGTTGTACGGTTGCTGTATTAATATTTAAGTGTTTCCGCATAATATATAATATTAAAAGCCAAAATAAGGATTTAATCAGAAGTAGTTCTTAAGTGTAATAATCAAATAATATTTTGGAGTTAAGTATGAAAAAGTATGTTGCGGAGTTTATTGGAACATTTTGGCTCGTCCTGGGTGGGTGTGGTAGTGCGGTGTTAGCGGCTGCATTTCCAGATGTGGGTATAGGTTTACTGGGGGTTTCTTTTGCCTTTGGTCTGACTGTTTTAACCATGGCTTTTGCTATTGGGCATATTTCAGGGTGCCATTTAAATCCCGCCGTTTCGATTGGTCTATGGGCAGGTGGACGGTTCCAGGCAAATCAACTATTGCCTTATATCGTTGCTCAGGTACTGGGGGCGATTGTTGCCGGTGGCGTACTTTATCTTATTGCAACAGGGCAGCCGGGCTTTGATATAGGGGGCTTTGCTTCCAATGGTTATGGGGAGCACTCTCCG
>DAOVWV010000001.1 GCA_030636485.1 Methyloprofundus sp. | reverse complement strand
GTAGTTGCCTGTGGCCGTCACAAAGATATTCACAAGAGGTGCTGCCTCTTCCATAGTAACGACACGAAAGCCTTCCATAGAAGCCTGTAATGCACAAATAGGATCAATCTCAGTAATCCAGACTGTTGCGCCTAAGCCGCGTAAAGATTGCGCACAGCCTTTACCCACATCACCATAGCCACAAACCACGGCAATTTTACCTGCAATCATCACATCAGTTGCACGCTTGATACCATCCACCAAAGACTCACGACAACCGTATAGGTTATCGAATTTTGATTTAGTCACAGAATCATTGACATTAAATGCAGGTACTTTTAAAGTGCCTTTAGTCACCATTTCATATAGACGTAAAACGCCCGTCGTGGTTTCTTCCGAAAGCCCTTTAACATCCGTCATTAGCTCAGGAAATTTTTCATGCATCATGACCGTTAAATCACCACCATCATCCAGAATCATATTCGGCCGCCAGCCATCTAGCCCTACGATAGTTTGCTCAATACACCATTCCGCTTCTTCTTCTGTTTCGCCTTTCCATGCAAAGACAGGAATTCCTGCTTCTGCCATTGCCGCAGCGGCATGATCCTGTGTAGAAAAGATATTACAAGAAGACCAACGTACTTCAGCACCTAAAGCCGTTAACGTTTCAATCAATACCGCCGTTTGAATGGTCATATGCAGACAACCCGCAATACGTGCACATTTTAAAGGTTGTGCTGCACCATACTCTTCGCGCAAAGCCATTAAACCTGGCATTTCGGTTTCAGCAATCTGTGTTTCTTTACGCCCCCATTCGGCAAGGGACATATCTGCAACTTTGTAATCTTGACTCATTTTTTTATCCTGATTATGTATATTAAAGGCCAGCTGCATCTTTTAATGCATCAACTTTGTCTGTTTTTTCCCAGCTAAATGTTTCTTCGGTACGCCCAAAATGTCCATACGCGGCTGTCGGCAGATAAATGGGTTTTAATAAATCCAGCATTGCAATCAAACCTTTAGGTCTAAGATCGAATATATCACGGATAATGTTTACCAAGCGTTCTTCACTGATTTTTCCGGTGCCAAAGGTCTCAACACTAATAGAGGTGGGTTCGGCAACACCGATCGCATAAGAAACCTGAATTTCACAACGTTCAGCTAACTCTGCTGCAACAATATTTTTAGCCACATAACGACACATATAAGCCGCTGAGCGATCAACTTTGGATGGATCTTTGCCCGAAAAGGCACCGCCGCCATGGCGCGCCATGCCGCCATAGGTGTCTACAATAATCTTACGTCCTGTTAGACCGCAATCACCAACAGGTCCGCCAATAATAAACTGTCCGGTTGGGTTAATAAAATATTGAGTTTTAGCATGTAGCCATTCTTTGGGTAAAGTCGGGAGTATGATCTCATCCATTACCGCTTCTTCCAACAGCTTACCGCCCATATCAGGCGAATGCTGTGTTGATAGCACCACTGCATCTATAGCGACAGGTTTGTTATTTTCATAACGAAAAGTAATCTGGCTTTTTGCATCGGGGCGTAACCAAGGTAAGGTTTTATTTTTACGCACTTCAGCCTGGCGTTTTACTAAACGGTGTGAATACGTTATTGGAGCCGGCATTAATACATCCGTTTCATTACTCGCGTAACCAAACATTAGCCCCTGATCACCCGCACCTTGCTCATGATCTTCGCTATCATCAACACCTTGCGAAATATCGGCAGACTGCTTACCTATCGCATTGAGTACCGCGCAGCTTTCATAATCAAAACCTATCTCTGAGCTGTTATAACCAATTTCTTTGACAACACCTCTCACGATCTCTTCAGTATCAACCCAGGCATCAGTCGTAATTTCACCGGCGATAATAACCATGCCGGTTTTAACCAATGTTTCACACGCCACTCTCGACTTTGGGTCTTGGGCAAGTAAGGCATCTAAAATTGCATCCGAAATCTGATCGGCGACTTTGTCAGGGTGACCTTCCGAAACAGATTCGGAAGTAAAAATATAATTATTGCTCATAAATATGGTCCTTCTTTAACAAGGGATAGTTATACAAAAAACTGATGCCTTTGAAATCCATAACACCAGCTATAAAAAAAGGCTGCATAAAGCAGCCTTTTAAAGGATGGTGGGCCCTCCCAGACTCGAACTGGGGACCTGCCGATTATGAGTCGGATGCTCTAACCAACTGAGCTAAGGGCCCTAAACTATTTAACTGGAATAAGCTTTACTCTGTATCCAGAAAGCATCTAAGCTGATCTGAACGTGAGGGGTGACGTAGTTTACGTAAGGCTTTTGCCTCAATTTGTCTGATGCGCTCACGAGTCACATCAAACTGTTTACCCACTTCTTCTAGTGTATGGTCAGTATTCATATTGATACCAAAGCGCATACGCAGCACTTTCGACTCACGTGCCGTTAATCCTGCCAGTACGCCTTGAGTCGATTCTTTCAAGCCCTGTATTGTAGCAGATTCTACAGGTGAAAGCATCTTTGAATCTTCAATAAAGTCACCTAAATGCGAATCTTCATCATCACCAATAGGGGTTTCCATGGAGATTGGCTCTTTTGCGATTTTTAGCACTTTACGCACCTTATCTTCCGGCATTTCCATTTCCAAAGCCAACTCTTCAGGTGTTGCCTCTCTGCCTTTTTCCTGCATAATCTGCCGAGAAATACGATTTAATTTATTGATCGTTTCAATCATATGCACCGGAATACGAATGGTTCTTGCCTGATCCGCAATAGAGCGCGTGATGGCCTGACGTATCCACCAAGTTGCATAGGTAGAAAATTTATAGCCACGGCGATATTCAAATTTATCAACGGCTTTCATTAGGCCAATATTTCCTTCCTGGATTAAATCCAGAAATTGCAGACCACGGTTGGTGTATTTTTTGGCAATTGAAATCACCAGCCGCAGATTGGCTTCAATCATATCTTTTTTGGCGCGTCTCGACTTTGCCTCACCTAAAGAAACACGGCGACTAATATCTTTAAGTTCGGTTATTGCTAATCCATGCGTTTCTTCAATGGTACCTAAATGGTTTTGAGCTCTTTTGATTTCCTTATCTTTGCTTTTTAGAATGGCAGCAATCGCTTCGTCTTCTGCGGCAAAACGGGAGAGCCACTTTAAATTTGATTCATGGCCGATAAAACTATCAATAAAATCGTTGCGGTTTATTTTTGCCTGCTTGACACATATATCCATCAGCAGTCTTTCCTGCTCACGTATGCGAGCGGTAACGCTGGTTATCATGCTAACCAGTTTTTTGAAATACGCGGGTGCCCACTTGATTTCAAGAAAATGGTCGCTGAGGGTATGCATGGCTAGCTCTGTTTTTTCGTGTTGATAACCATTCTTTTTTAAAGATGCCTCAACCGCCTTGTAGGCCTTGGTGATTGCCGCCACTTTTTCTCGAGCTTCTTCTATGGTAGGGCCAGTTGGTTCAACGACTTCCTCTGTATCGTCAACTTTATCACCTGGCACTGCGGCAACTTTGGAATCATCATAGTCAGGCTCATTTAAATCAATGAAGTCACTGAGCATATCGCTCAGGCGCAACCCGCCTTCCTCGCCTACTGTTTCAAAATCAACCAATAATGCTTCTACCACAAAGCGTGAGCGGGAAACCGCACGCACAATCTGGCGCTGTCCTTCTTCGATCCTGCGAGCAATCTTTAGCTCTTCTGGCCGGGTTAAAAGCCCCACGGATCCCATTTCGCGCATATACATTCTAACCGGGTCAGTGGTGCGCCCAAATTCACTATCAACCGATGCAAGTGCAGCAACTTCCTCTGCATCGTCATCATCCGTTGTAACGACTTCGTCACTGGATAGACCATCATCATCTTCTGGTGCTGATTCATGAACCCTGATTCCAAGACCATTAATCATGCCTATAATGTCTTCGATTTGCTCAGGATCAACAATATCATTCGGCAGGTGATCATTAACTTCGGCATAAGTTAAATAGCCCTGCGCCTTGCCTTTGGCAATTAATTGTTTCAGTTGGGATTGTTGTTGTTGTTGATTCATGATTTACTCTTAAAAATCCATACCGTAATGGTATGAGAAAATTGCTTTATTTGGGGTTTGCCAGGCTTAACATTTCCTGTTGCTCGTGTTCGCTTAAGCCTTTCACCTTTTGTTTTGCATATAACTCACCAAAACGACTATCCTTTCCCTGTTGAATTAGTCTATCGATTGCACCTGAAAATTCTTCCTTTAATCCTGTTCCTGAAATAAGAAAATCATGATTCATCATGATATTAATATATTTCTCGACTTCCTGCCCCCTAAAAGACTCGACTAGCTGAGACTGATTGATATTGGGGTGCTGCGCAATAATTTCAACTACTTGCCTTAATAAATCAGCGCCCGCTAAATTAATCATCGACCATTCTATTTCTTTTTGCTCGAACAGTTCTATAAAATCAGGGTTTTGCAACAGCAAGGAAATAACCACTCTAACGGGTGACAATTTCTTGTCTGCCTGTTTTTGCTTATGCCCTAGGCTTTTAAGTGTAGTTGTCTTTTGAAAAAAATCCAGTTTCTCAACTTTAGTCAAGACACTTAATTTGCTCTGCATTAAATCCTGAAAAATACCATTAGGTAGTTTTTGCAGATAGCTTTTTGCCTTATTAACCAAGCTGGCTCGCCCTTCCATCTCGCCTAGATTCAAGCCCTGACTAAGGCGTTCAAAAAAAAAGTCTGATAAAGTCTGCGCAGAACTGATGCGCCTTTCAAAGTCTTCCAGCCCATGCTCTCTAATCAATGTATCAGGATCCGCCCCGACAGGCAACTGCATAATTCTCACCTGGCGACCATCACGAAGACAGGGAAAAGCGGCCTCAACTGCTCGCCAGGATGCTTTTCTTCCGGCTTTATCGCCATCAAAACAAAGTATTAGCTCTGTTGTAAAGCGGAACAGTAGCTCCATGTGTTCTTTTGAGGTTGCCGTTCCCAAGGTTGCAACAGAATAGCCCAGGCCAAACTGCGCCAAAGCAATAACATCCATATAACCTTCGACAACAACGATGCGCCCTGGTTTTGCATTCTTACTTAATAGTTCGTATAAGCCATATACTTCGCGTCCTTTGTGAAAAACACTCGTCTCTGGTGAGTTGAGGTACTTTGGCAAAGTGTCATCAAGAACCCGGCCACCAAAACCCAGAACCCGACCACGCCTATCGCGAATAGGGAAAATGACCCGCCCTCGGAAACGATCGTACGAGGAGCCGCCCTCTTTTGCAACCGCCAGTCCCGCATCAATTAGTTTTTGGCTGTCAAAGCGCTTGCTTAATGCGTCCCAGCTATCAGGTGCATAACCAAGCTGAAATTCACGTGCGACCTCGCCGCTCAAACCACGCGCCTTAAAATAATCAACAGCCACCTTGGCCGTCACATTATTTCTAAGTTGCTCCACATAAAAACTCGCTGCTTGCTCAAGCAGTTGAAAGATTTCAGTGCTGTTGTTTTTTTTAGTGGGTATGCCTCCAGATTCTCTAGGCACTTGTACGCCTACAAAATCCGCCAGATCCTCTACCGCCTCAACAAAATCAAGGTGCCGATAGTCCATTAAAAAAGTAATGGCATTTCCCCCTGCACCACAGCCAAAGCAATGATAAAGCTGCTTGTTGCGTGTTACCGCAAAACTGGGGGTTTTTTCAGTATGAAAAGGGCAGCGCGCTACAAAACTACTACCCGCCTTTTTCAGTGGAACATAGGAATCAACCAGGTCGACTATATCAACCCTAACCAAGAGGTCATCTATAAAAGAGTGAGGTATCCGGCCAGCCATGATCAGTTATGATTTAAGCGCCTAATAATTCCTTTATCTTGACACTTACCACGGACATATCCGCGCGCCCTTGCATGGCAGGCTTTAAGATAGCCATGACCTTGCCCATGTCTTTAATTGAGCTGGCTGAGCAATCTGTAACAGCAGCTTGCACCATGTCGCTAATTTCATCGGCACTTAAGGGCTGAGGTAAAAAGTCCTGGATAACAAGTATCTCTGCTTCTTCAACTTCTGCCAACTCATTCCTGCCAGCATCACGATATTGTCTTATAGACTCTCGGCGTTGTTTTAGCATTTTATCTAGCACAACGATCACTTGCCCATCATCTAAAACAATCCGCTCATCTACCTGCTTTTGCTTGATTGCCGACATTATCAGACGAATAACCCCTAGACGGGATTTTTCCTTGTTGCGCATTGCCTGTTTCATTTCGTCTTTTAGACGATCCTGCATAGTAGCCATATTAATCTACAGTTGTGGGCGGCCGCGACGTAGATTTTTCAATGCATAACGTTCGCGTGACAATTTTTTAAGGTGACGCTTTACTGCAGCTGCAGCTTTACGCTTACGTTCAGCCGTTGGCTTTTCATAGAATTCACGACGACGTACTTCAGATAAAACACCCGCTTTTTCACAAGAACGTTTAAAACGGCGAAGAGCAATATCAAATGGTTCGTTTTCTTTTACTTTAATTGCAGGCATAAATTATTCCAGTTTGCTAAAATTCAGAGTATATTGTGCCAGCCGAATCTAACAATCTCAGCTAGCGAAACTTTCAATTATATCAGTATTAAATATAAAATCAAAGATCAAATGTATATTCTAGGTATAGAAACATCGTGCGATGAAACCGGGGTTGCTATTTATCATAGCGAAAAAGGCCTTATACACCACTGCTTATATAGCCAAATTGCTATGCATAATGAATACGGAGGCATTGTTCCAGAACTTGCCTCGCGGGATCATATTCGCAAACTTATTCCCCTTATTAACGAATCCCTACAGCAGAGCCAGATATTAAAAAGTGATATTCAAGGAATCGCCTACACTGCCGGACCTGGACTGGTCGGGGCGTTACTTGTTGGTGCAGCCACTGCCAAAAGCCTGGCCTGGTCCTGGGGCATTCCCGCCATAGGAGTACACCATATGGAAGGGCACTTACTTGCCCCTATGCTGGAAGATAATCCGCCAGAATTCCCTTTTGTCGCTCTGCTCATCTCTGGAGGACATACACTGCTAGTCGAAGTAAAAAGCCTAGGGCACTATCAGTTATTAGGTGAGTCACTTGATGATGCCGCTGGCGAAGCCTTTGACAAAGCGGCTAAGATGCTTGGGCTTGCCTATCCTGGAGGGCCATTATTAGCAAAGCTCGCAGAACAGGGTCAGAGCAATCGGTTTAAATTTCCTCGCCCTATGACCAATCGCCCTGGACTAGACTTTAGTTTTAGTGGGCTAAAGACCTTTACAATGAACACGCTAAACAATACCGATAAAACCCAGCAGGACAAAGCAGATGTTGCGCTCGCATTCCAGCAAGCAACGGCAGAAACCTTGGCTATAAAGTGCAAGCGCGCCTTAAGGCAGACGGGATTAAAACGTCTCGTTGTTGCAGGTGGGGTCAGTGCCAACACCCAGATACGTCAAACATTGCTAGAGATGGTGCGCAAAGAAAGAGCGGAGATTTTCTTTCCCAGGCCTGAGTTTTGCACTGACAATGGTGCCATGACTGCCTATGCAGGTTGCCAGCGACTACTTGCCCGACAGCAAGAATCATTAAGCATTAATACCAGACCACGCTGGCCGATTGATGAGTTATACACGCAAAGAAAGCCGTCGCTGTAACCGCGCACAGTCTATGTTGTGGGTAAGCAGTTTGTTACTATTCTAGCCATTCAATAATGTGCTCTTCTAGATCATCAATCTGTGATTCTTTCATGGCAAAGCTGCAAATTGAAACACCGGCATCCTTTACACTTTCCTGTGTGCCAGAAATTAAAGGATGCCAGTTTGCTAATTTTTTTCCATCACTGAGTAACCGGTATGCACAGCTTGCGGGAAGCCAGGTATATTCAGAAAAATCATGCTGCTTTAAATCAATGCACTCGGGAACCAATGTCGTACGCGAGCTATATTGTGTACAACGGCAAGTATCCAGATCAATTAAATCACAGACCACACTGGTAAACAGTATTTCACCACTGTCTTCATCCTCTAGCTTATTCAGGCAGCATTTAGCGCAGCCATCACATAAAGACTCCCATTCTTGCGGGGACATCTCCGCTAGTTTTTTTGTTTCCCAAAAATTCATAGTTATAATAAACTCATTAGTTTGCTTAGCCTGTCTGAAGTATAATACATCAGTATTGATTATCCTAAAAACATCCATTGAACGCCATTTATTCTATTAAGTTGATGAAAATAGAATATTTTTAGTTCAGTGATGACTCGCTTATCTAGTGAGATAATACCGCATCACCTTTTTCCATAACCTCTCTGCCCAATGAATGTTTTTAGAGTTGCTTAAGTCACAGATGATTTGCACGGGCAACGGTATTACCCATGCAAATATATAACAGGAAAAAAATAGATGAAAATTGCTATCGCCGGGACTGGATACGTAGGGCTTTCAAACGCAATGCTGTTAGCACAAAATCATGAAGTCATTGCATTGGATGTTATTGCAGAGAAAGTTGATTTACTTAATGCAAGGCAGTCGCCTATTGTGGATACAGAAATAGAGGATTTTTTAAAAAATAAGCCGCTAAATTTCAAGGCGACATTGGATAAAAAAGAAGCTTATAAGCAAGCTGATTATGTCATCATTGCGACTCCCACAGATTACGATGAAGAAAACAACTATTTCAATACCCACTCAGTAGAAGCAGTCATTAAAGATATTATGACCATTAACCCGAGCGCTGTGATGGTGATAAAATCAACGGTTCCCGTTGGTTATACAAAAAAAATCAGCCAGCAACTGGGAAGTGATAATATTATTTTCTCGCCAGAATTTCTAAGAGAAGGCAGGGCTTTATATGATAACCTCCATCCCTCGCGAATTATTGTGGGAGAACACTCACAACGTGCGGAGACATTTGCCAACCTACTCATCGAAGGTGCGATAAAAAAAGATATTCCGGTATTATTTTCGGATTCTACCGAAGCAGAAGCGGTTAAGTTATTTTCCAATACTTATTTAGCGATGCGGGTTGCCTATTTTAATGAGCTTGATAGTTATGCTGAAACACACAGCTTGAATGCAAAACATATCATCCAGGGCGTTGGCTTAGATCCTCGTATTGGCAGTCACTACAATAACCCTTCATTTGGCTATGGAGGGTATTGCTTACCCAAAGATACCAAGCAGCTGAGGGCTAACTATAAAGACGTACCTAATAGCCTTATTAGTTCAATTGTCGATGCCAATAGTATGCGCAAAGACTTTATTGCTGATTCAATTATTAGGCGCAGTCCCAAAATCGTCGGTATTTATCGTTTGATTATGAAGCATGGCTCGGATAATTTTCGCGCTTCTTCTATACAAGGGATTATGAAGCGTATTAAAGCAAAAGGAATAGAGGTTGTTGTGTATGAACCTGTACTTCAGGAAGATTTATTTTTTCACTCCAAGGTCATTAATGATTTAAATGAGTTTAAACAGATCTCTGATGTTATTGTTGCCAACCGGCTATCTGATGATATCAGAGATGTAGAGAGCAAGGTTTATACGCGGGATTTATTTGGCAGTGATTAGCTTTGCTTTCGTATGACATAGCGTTTTGCATACGCATAAAACAGAGGGAGACAAAAATACTGCTCCCTCCCACTGTTTTATGGAGCTTGTCGCTATAATAGCTTAATTATTTCAGGATAATCAATAAATAACTGCTGCCTGAATTGCTCTATGACATATTCCTTGTTTCTCTCTTCTCTTGGGATAGTGACAGCAACCTCAGTAATGACAGACATGGGCTGGCTATCAAGAAAAATCAAACGATCAGCCAAAGTGATTGCTTCCCGCAGGTCATGAGTCACGTATAAAACTTTATGTGGACGTTTACACCATAAATCAACTAATAACGCTCGTACCTGGCGTGCTGTCGGCGGATCTAATGAAACAAAAGGCTCATCCATCAGCAATAAGTCGGGGTCAGTTGCAAAGGCGCGAATAATCGATACACGACGGCTCATGCCTAATGATAAATGTTCAGGAAAGCTGTCTTTTTCTGCCGCCATCCCCATGCTTTGCAGTAAAAAGTCCAGCGTCTCTGTACTAGCATTGGAGGCTAATTGAATATTTTCTTTGACGGTACGCCACGGTAATAAACGTGGATTTTGAAAGACATAGCCAACCTTAGGCTGTAGGTGTTGCGGGGTGAGTTCTATGTTGCCAGTAAACTGGGTATCCAGGCCAGCCAGAATATTTAATAAAGTGGTCTTGCCACAGCCAGAAGAGCCTACCAGACACACAAATTCGTTATGCCCCAGATTTAATTTTAAATCCTTGATAACGTGTTTGGCCGTTTTGTCCGCTGGGTTAACATATGATTTATCAATAACCTGAATGCCAAGTTCACTCATCGACGCCACCGTTGCGCTTTTTTATCCAAAGGCTTAAGTATCAATAGTTCAATACCCTGAATAAGGGTGACAAAAGCGACCGTGTAGGCCAGTATGCTGGCAACATCAAATAACTGGAAAAACAAATGCAATTGATAGCCCATGCCATCACTGCGTCCTAACATTTCCACAACCAGAACAATTTTCCAGATTAAAGCGAGACCTGAGCGCGTCGCAGCCATAACAAAAGGGTGTAATTGTGGCCATATAACATGCCGCAGGGTTTTATGTTTACCGAAATGATAGCACTTTGCCAGTTCCAATAGCTCTGTATCCAGAGCTCGTGTACCCTCACGGATAGTGACAATGACATTAGGCAATTTATTAATCACCACAGCAAGAATGGCGGCGACTTCATTTAACCCAAACCAGACATAGCATAAAATGATGGTCACTAGGGCAGGCACATTAAGAAAAATCACCAGCCAATTATCAAAAAAATAATCCAATGGCTTATTACGCCCGAGAACGATACCGATTGCACAACCTAAAAGCATGGCAATGCTGAAGCTGATAACAAGACGATAGAGTGTTTTACCTAAATGATAGGGGAGTTCGCCCGTTTTAATTTCATTGACCAATACCTTTGTAACGACCAGGGGCGAAGGGAGGGTGGCTGAGTCCAAATAACTCGCCAGGCCGTACCATAGCAAGATAAAAAGGCTGATGGACAGTAAAGCGAGTATCGGGGGGCGGTAGATAAGGGGCATGTTAAGCAGGCTTTAAGCGTCTTATTAAGAAGTTTTTCATTTGTCTGGTTTATTGAGTGGCTTATAAAGTACACCTGATTAGAAAAGGACAATTGAACGCTCGCTCCTTATCAGGACATTAATCTCTTTAATTCCTCCAAACGCTCAACTGTCCCAATATCCATCCAGAAACCTGAGTATAGCTCACCAGTAATGCGCTTTGTCAGCATTGCCTTTTTTAGCAATGGCGCGAGAGCCGCTTTTCCCTGAGCTAACTCAGCAAATAAATCAGGATGATAAAGTCCTATGCCACTATAGGTATATTTGGGGATACCCTCTGGAGACACAATGCTTTGGGAGTCCAGGGTAAAGTCGCCCGCTCTATGGTGGGGAGGATTATTGACCAGAACTAAGTGCGCTAAATCACAGTCTCTACTGATCAAACTTTGCAAGGGAAAGTCACAACTGATATCGCCGTTGACTAGCAAAAAAGGCTGCTTACCCAGCAAGGGCAATGCTTTCTTGATGCCCCCGGCAGTTTCCAGGCCATTTTTACCCTCGTTAGAGTAGTTGATGTTAGCCTGAAAGCGCGAACCATCACCCAAATAGTCCTGTATTTGCTCGCCTAAGTGGGCTAGGTTAATCACTATATCTGTTATGCCAGCTGCTACCAATGCCTCTATTGTATATTCAATAAGTGGCTTACCTGCCACTTTTAAGAGGGGCTTAGGAGTATGGTCGGTTAACGGACGCATTCTTTCGCCGCGTCCGGCCGCTAAGATCATCGCTTTCATCAGTCGTTATTCTAGAGTTTTCTAAATTGATTAAGTGTCAGCGGTAAAACAGTATCCACTAAAAAGGCATGAAAATCCTCTAGTTCTGGATAATGCTGACTCACCCTTATCACATAATTAAGTGTACGGGGAATATCGCCTAAATAAACACTTTTACCATCTCTGATATTAAGTCGTGAGAAAATGCCAATCGCCTTCAAGTGTCGCTGTATTCCCATCAGATCAAAATCACGTTTAAATTGCTTAAACTCACAAGCGATTAAACCTGTTTGTCTCAATTGCTGGTAATATGGCATGAGAAATTGCTCAACCCTATTCTCAGGCCAGCTGATATAGCAATCCCTTAATAAAGAAACGGCATCATAGCTTATCGGTCCGATCACAGCATCCTGAAAGTCAATAATGCCTGGGTTATCTGTCGCCACATGCATTAAGTTACGCGAATGATAATCCCTGTGCACACAGACCTGAGTTTGCTGCAGGGCTGAATCAACCAGTAGCTCATTGCTGCTGCTTATTATGTCTTGCTGCGCACGACTTAAACTTAATTTACATTGCTGAGCAAGAAACCAGTCACTGAAGAGCTGTAGTTCTGCCTGCAATAAATCAGCATCGTAGCGCGGCAAGTCACAACGGTTAATGCTGACATTTTTCTGCAAGGTAATAAGGGAACCCAAAGCATCTTTATACAGAGACTCTGCGGTTGAGTCATTTAGACAATCTAATAGACATTGCGCGCCAAAGTCTTCAATTAACAAAAAACCTTGCTCGGTATTTTGCTGGATAATCTGCGGTACATTAACCTGTGCGTGGCTAAATAGCTGGGCAACTTTTATAAATGGCGCAGTATCTTCTTTCTCGGGCGGGGCATCCATCACGATATAATACTGCTGCGCATACTGGACTCTAAAATAACGCCTAAAACTGGCATCGCTAGAAGCCGGTTCAAAAAGTATTATGTCGAGCTTCAGCTCATTTGTTAGCCAATCAAGTATGGCTTTTGCTCGGTCATCATTTGCCGTTATCATTTCTTTTATAAGGAGCCGGGAAAAGTAAGGTAAAATAGTCGGTCGCTATTTTATGATATTTTGCCCGACTATGCGGGCTTTATTGCAAATTTTCTTGGATTTTTAGATTATATGTTGCTGCGTTCATTTGTTTATTTTATCAGTACATCTATGATGCTATTGAATTTCGCTATGGCGAATGACCTCGGTTCAACGTGTAAACAACCACAAACTCAGCAACAATGTACGCTTCCCGGTGCACCGAAAACCGAACAACAGGCTAGTCGCTGGTGGTTTGCCAATACTTATGATACAAAGCAGGAGCAGGTCTTTAAACGTTTACAGGCAGAGTTTGAACAGGATCCATGGGATTTCTGTACTTTGCGGCTAGGCACCCAAGCTGTCTATTCCTACGATAAACGTTTACGCGAAACCACGCCTATGAATGTTTTTGCTGATAGTAGTGAAATGTTTGATACAGAACTGATCAGTTTCTCAGGCAATATTGATTTGCAACGAGCTGACCAACGTGTGATGGCAAATCAGGCAGATTATAATCAGGCTGCAGGTGTACTGGATTTATATGGCGATATTTTGTATAGCGACTCAGGCATGGCTTTGCATAGCCGTTCAGCCAGAGTGAATTTGCAGGATAATGCGGCATTGTTGCGCGATGTGTCCTTTATTATTCCATCGTCTCCCATACGCGGGAGTGCAGGAGTTGTCTACCGTGATAGCCCGACTTTTAGCCGCTATAAGGATGTCACTTATACCGCTTGCGAACCCGGCAATCAGGACTGGATGCTGCACGCATCCAAAATGAAAGTCAACGATGAAACGGGGCGTGTCGCTATAAAGCATGGCTGGATGGAATTTAAAAGTGTGCCGGTCATGTATTTTCCCTACGGATCATTTCCCGTGGATGACCGGCGCTTATCGGGCTTATTAACACCGACCATTGGTTTGTCACAGCGGAGCGGTTTTGATATTAGCCTGCCATTTTACTGGAACATTGCCCCTAATTATGACTTGACTCTAACCCCACGATATATGACTGAGCGGGGCTTTATGATGGGGACGGATTTTCGCTATTTATGGCATAACTCAACCGGTGAAATCAATGTAGAAGTCATGCCGGAAGATCAGCAGACCGATGAATTACGCTGGGGCGGGAGCTATCAACATACAACCCGGTTTACTGAAAATCTAAAACTGGCAATAGATGCCAATTATGTTTCTGATAATGCCTATTTTTCTGACCTTGATGGAACCCTGGGCGTGAATAACCGCAAACGGTACTTAGAAAGTGATGCCCACCTTTCCTATACCTTACCCTGGATGGCACTGACAACACGCGTTGAAAATTTTCAAAATATAGATCCGAACTCTAAGGATAGCAATGTACCCTATCGGCGCTTACCCCAGGTCAAACTGGATATGTTTAAGACATTGGATAGTTTTCCATTGGCGCTGGCTTTAGACAGTGAATATGTGTATTTTCAACGCCATTATCCTGATGGCAAGCCGGAAGGACAGCGCTTTAATATTAAACCATCGGTCAGTTTTCCCTTTGTTTCTCCATCAGGGTTTATTGTTCCTAAAGTGGCTTTACAACATACCCAATATTGGCTTAATGACTCAGCGAAGTATGATGATAGTTTAAGTAAAACCTTACCCGTTGTGTCTCTGGATACAGGCTTGTTTTTTGAGCGCGACTTCGACTCACTCACGCATACCATTGAACCACGCTTATACTATTTATATGTCCCTTATGTCGATCAAAGTGATATTCCCAATTTTGATACATCTCAGTATGACTTTAATAGTAACCAGTTGTTTAGGGATAATGAGTTTAACGGGGTAGATAAAACCCAGAATGCCAATCAAATAACGGCTGCATTAACAACACGCTTAGTAGGGAATGGTAGAGACCGGTTAAAACTGACCGTTGGGGAGATATTTTATTTTGCAGACAGGAAAGTTAATTTAAGAGGCGATGAAGTACACAAAGAAAGCCTCTCAGATTTAATTACCGAATTGAGTAGTGAAATAACAGATGAAGTAAAATTTACCTCGATGATGCAGTGGAGTCATAAATACAATAAAATCGGTCGTGGAAACCTTGATTTACGCTATTATGGTCTGAGTAATCACATGATTTTTAACCTGGGTTATCGTTATCGGCATCTACTGGACAACCAGGGAGCACAGAACCAGCTCGTTGCCTCGGCACTCGTTCCGATTTATGATGGCTGGAGTGTCGTCGGTTTATACCGCTATTCTTTTTTGGATAGTAAGACGCTGGAATATTTTTATGGTATTGAGAAAGACACCTGTTGCTGGCGGTTTCGAGTGATTGGGCGACAATTTATCCGCAGTGGTACTGATGTGGTAAAAGCAGAAAGTTCAGTGTTTTTTCAACTAGAATTAAAAGGTTTGACCAGTTTAGGTGATAAGCTGGAAAAGTTTCTGTCAGAAAATATATCAGGATATAGAAAACCAAATTATTAATTAATATGCGAAAACAATATATAAGTATAGTGAAAGTAGATTTTGTCAGCTTGTTTATCAGCGCATGCTTAGGGATGTTCATTCTCTTGCAGAGCCTTCATGTGTCAGCCGCTGAATATCTGGATGGCATCGCTGCTGTTGTTGAGAATGATATTATCCTTGAAAGTGAATTGGCACAAGAAGTTGCGTCTATTTCAATGAACTTAAAGTCCAGAAATGTGCAACTTCCACCTGAACATATCTTATATAAACAGGTACTGGAACGTTTAATCATTGAAAAATTACAAAGTCAGCTGGCGCAGAAAGCAGGTGTTAACATCACTGATGAAATGGTCAATTCTTCACTTGCAAACATTGCTCAGCAGAATGGCATGGACCTGCAGAGCTTTAAAAAGGAAATTCAAAATCAAGGTATGGATTTTGAAGCCTTTAAAGAAAATGTACGCAAAGAAATCATTATTAACCAATTGCGTAGTCATGAAATTGGCAGCCGGGTAAAAGTCTCTGACCAGGAAGTTGAACATTATCTGGAAACAGAAATGAGTGCCCAGGATCAGAAAGTACAATACTTATTAGGCCATATTCTGATTGCGGTTCCAGAGGGAGCCTCTGCCGCAGCAATCCAGACTGAGAGCGATCAGGCGCAGACAGTGACTGAGCAGTTGCGTGAGGGAGCCGATTTTAAGCAGATGGCAGCAGAGGTGTCTAGTGGTGCTGATGCTTTGCAGGGCGGTGATTTAGGCTGGCGTACTTTAAATCAGTTACCGACACTTTTTGTGGATGTGGTCAAGAACATGACGAAAGGCGACATAGCCGCCCCCATTCGTAGCCCGAGTGGTTTTCATCTCTTAAAATTAATGGATACCACTGGAGTGCAGTCACATATTATTAGCGAAACACATGTGCGCCATATTTTGATTAAAACCAATGAATTGATTAATGATACCGAGGCAAGAAGTCGCCTGGAAGGGACTGCAGGGCGTATTGCTGACGGCGATGATTTTGCCACTCTCGCTAAGGCAAGTTCCGATGACACCGGCTCTGCCATAAAAGGGGGGGATCTCGGCTGGGTCATGCCAGGTTTGTTAGTGCCACCGTTTGAAAAAGCCATGTCTGAATTGGCAATAAATGAAATAAGTCAGCCAGTACAGACACAATTTGGCTGGCACCTGATTCAGGTTTTAGGGCGTAGAGCCAAGGATAACCGGGAAGAACAAGTAAAAAATCAGGCGCGCGACGAAATTCGTAAAAGAAAAATCGAAGAAGAAACAGAGCTTTGGTTAAGGCGTTTACGTGATGAAGCCTATGTGGATATTCGTTTAGGGATTTTAAATGAATAACCGTGCGCGTAATTATACAGAAGTAGAAAAGCAAATCAGTCTGGAAGAGCAATTAAAGCGCATTGTAGCCAAAGAAGATTTATCAGCAAATAAAGCACTGATTGAAGTCAGTGCCAGACATCTAAAACTGGATTATCTGGACTTGGCGGCAGCGTTACTCTTTATCTCCGGACCCAAGTCCAGTCTTAGTGACAATGAAGATAATAAACTGACGCTTGAAAAACAAAAAGCACATGAGCTAATACATGCCCAAATGGTGCGCTACCGGATTGAAGTGGGGCGTAACCATAAGATCACGATTAATTTAATCAAGGATGTTCTGGTTGAAGAGGCCGGGGTGGAGCGAAAAAATATTGGTTATGTTGATATATTTGAACACTATACAGTCTTGAGTTTACCGCCCGGAATGCCCGTTGAAATTTTACAAACATTCAGGGAAATCGAAGTCGGCGAGAAAAAAGTGGATATTAAACGTTTATCCGGTGTCGGTAAGAAATTTCAGGCCGAAAAGAATTACCGCCGTGGCACACGACGGCATTATCTGGCAGCCAATAAAAGAAAGCCAGCACAGGCTAAAAGTAATACATAAGCTATTGACAGCGTAGGGAAATAAATGACCCTCCCTAGATGTACTTTTTTGCAGCACACAAATAATATAATAAAACAGTATGAATGAAATTCAGTTTGTAGATTCGGTAGCAGAGCTACAGCTTCTTTGTCAGAAAATGAAACAAGAATCATGGCTTGCGATTGATACTGAGTTTCTACGCGAAAAAACCTATTATCCAAAGTTTTGCTTATTGCAAATAGCAACACTGGAATGGGTCGCCTGTATAGATCCCATTGCATTAGAGGGTGAAATGGATGAATTATTTACAGTGATTAATGATCCCAGTATCATAAAAGTCCTGCACTCTTGTCGACAGGATGTAGAGATTTTTTACCATTTGAGTGGGAAATTACCTGCACCAGTCTACGATACACAACTCGTTGCACCGTTATTGGGATTTCAGGAAAACCCTGGGTATGCCATGCTGGTGTCCGGTTTTTTGAATATCAATTTAAGCAAGACACATACCCGGACAGACTGGAGTCAGCGCCCTCTGTCCGCCGAACAGGTACAATACGCAGCAGACGATGTGATTTATCTGGCTCAAATCTATCAGATGATATTGCAGAAGCTACAGGATCTAGGGCGTGAAGATTGGTTAAAAGAAGATTTTGAGCAACTGATGAACCCCGAGCTGTATGACATCCCCCCCGAAAATGCATGGTTAAAGATTCGTGGCAAAAACAAATTAACCGGCAAACAGCTAGCAATCGTTCAGGCTTTGGCAGAGTGGCGTGAACAAGTAGCAAAAAAAGATGACCGGCCTAAGAACTGGATCTTGCGCGATGAGTTGATTCTGGATATGGCGAAATTACAGCCCACAGATATGCAGGCCGTGGCTCAAATACGGGGTATTAATGATGGCTTTGTCAGGCGCAATGGACAAAAAGTTTGCCAGCTGATTAAAAAAGCACAAGAAATGCCTGGCTTGAAATTAAAAACCAAGGCGAATAATAAAAGAACACAGCAACAAGAAGCTGTACTGGACATTTTAACTGGCCTGGTACGTTTACGCGCTGATGAAAACTCTTTAAACCCAGTGATCCTGGCAACACGTAAAGACTTGGAGTGCTTATTACTCGGCGGTGATGAAAGTCCTGTACTGCATGGCTGGCGTTATAGTATGGTTGGGCAGGAATTGCAGAACATGCTGCAAGGCAAGCTATCTATATCGGTTGATCAAAATAACATACGCGTGAATGAAATATCAGCTGAGCAGTCTGAATAAAGAGCGAACCCCTATCTGACTTGAATAAAATGTTTGTTTAAATTACTCAGCGTCATAAAGGCAGAATTGATAATGCCCCGCCGAGTGAGCTCAGTCGGAAGGGGCGCGTCCGCATCACCATGCATTTGATAGATGATATGCACTTTAGCTTCATTGGGAACGGGCTTAAATCGCCAGTAGCCGTCTGAGTAACGCATCTGCACAGTATTCTCTGCCGCCGGTAATTGTGCCTTAATCGGCTCAGGGAGTGCTACACGCGGTATGTTTTTTAAACGAACGGTATAGCTATTATCCTGTTTATCGTAATGGGTTTCTGACTTCATCACGGTATAGCGATTACGGAAAGGCCAGGGCAAGTTACTCAATTTATAGATATAACCATCGCTTAGATTTAGCATTTTGATACATTTATAACGCCAGTCAGCACAATGGCTGGCATCATTAATATAGGCCATCAGTTCGTTTATATCTGCATTGATATGTATTTCACCTCTAAACTCTTTATAGTACGAATTAGCTAAAGTACGGGTGTAGACTTTTATACCATTTTCCTGCTTTACCAGCTCCCAGCCTTGCTTATTATCAACAGCGGTGGCGGAGTTTATAAAAATCAAAAACAATAGTAATATTTTTATATGGAACATATGAATGTGTCTTTAAAAATACCGGAAGCGAAAAATATTTTAGCAGATATTCCCCCCCAATTACCTAAAGAATTATTCACCAGCCTATTACATAATGACACATTACATATAGAAAGAATTGTCTCCCGGGGGCACGCCAATGCAAAAAACGAATGGTATGATCAGGATCAGGATGAATGGCTGATATTAATACAAGGGGCAGCCATCCTCGAATTTGCAGGGCAGAGTGAATTAAAAAAACTACAGGCAGGCGACTATGTGTTAATTCCTGCACATTGCAGGCACCGGGTAGAGTGGACAGAGCCAAGTACAGACAGTATTTGGCTAACAGTTCACTTCTAAAGAAAGTATGACACCTAATAATATAATGAATAAAACACAATGAGCATTAAGGTGCTAACAGTCGATGTAATAATTATTGGAGCCGGGGCATCTGGCCTCATGTGTGCCATAGAAGCAGGTAAACGTCAGCGCCGTGTTCTGGTACTGGACAGTGCTAACAAAGCAGGCAAGAAAATTTTGATGTCGGGGGGTGGGCGCTGTAATTTTACCAATTACACGGTTGAAGCCGAAAACTATCTTTCTGAAAATGCCCATTTTTGTAAATCGGCCTTAAGCCGCTTTACGCAATGGGATTTTTTAGAACTGATTCATCAGCATAGTATCCCTTATCATGAACGTGAGCATGGGCAGCTATTTTGCAATGAAACAGCCCGCGATATATTAAATATGTTGCTCACCGAATGTGATAAAGCAGCCGTTAACATACAGTTAAAAACAGAGATTCAATCCATTCAGAAACACCCGCAATCCGGGTTTATTGTTAAAACCAAAAAACAGGAAATTCACTGTCAATCCTTAGTGATTGCCAGCGGCGGCTTATCTATTCCGAAAATGGGAGCAACGCCTTTTGGTTATAAGATAGCACAACAGTTTGGTATTGAGGTTCAGGCCACTAGAGCGGGGCTGGTCCCCTTTACCTTGCAGCCCCAGGATAAAGAAAAGTTTGCCACGCTTTCCGGGCTTGCCTTACCCTGTACGATCAGCAATGCAAGGCAGAGTTTTACCGAAAACCTATTGTTTACTCACCGTGGCTTAAGTGGCCCTGTCGCTTTGCAAATGTCCTCATACTGGCACGAAGGGGAAGCACTTAACATAGACTTATTGCCGCAGGTTAATTTACAGGAAGAACTATTAAAAGCCCAACGGGAAAGCAATAAAGTGAAATTAAAGAATTACCTAGCTCAATGGCTAGCTAAGCGTTTGATTCCTTTATTCTTGCCGCAAAATATCCTGGATTTATCTGTGCCTGATTTATCGCATAAACACATTGACTTTATTGCCCAGCAATTTCATCAGTGGAAAATAAAACCCAATGCTACCGAAGGCTATCGCACTGCGGAAGTCACTCTGGGTGGCGTGAATTGCCATGCAATCTCATCTAAAACCTTTCAG
>DAOVWV010000303.1 GCA_030636485.1 Methyloprofundus sp. | reverse complement strand
TCTGTATGAACATGAAGATCCCCGTAAAGGTGAGCATCGTGACTGGGGAACCCTGATTTATAATTACAGCCGCAATGAAGTGAGAAACTTTTTGCTCTCCAGTGCCTATTTCTGGATAGAGGAATTTCATTTGGATGGATTGCGTGTGGATGCGGTTGCCTCTATGCTTTATCTGGATTATTCGCGTGAAGCAGATGACTGGGTACCCAATATGTACGGTGGGAATGAAAATCTGGAAGCGATTGATTTTTTACGTGAACTAAATACCATTACCCACGAACAGCATCCAGGGACCGTCGTGATTGCCGAAGAGTCAACTTCCTGGCCTCAGGTGACGCGTCCGACATGGACGGGTGGCCTAGGCTTTTCGATGAAATGGAATATGGGTTGGATGCACGATATGCTGTCGTATATGCAACAAGATCCAGTGCATCGTCGTCATCATCATGACCAGCTCACGTTCGGTATGCTGTATGCTTTTACTGAAAACTTTGTATTGCCGTTCTCACACGATGAAGTGGTGCATGGCAAAGGCTCTATGCTCAGCAAAATGCCGGGTGACGAGTGGCAAAAATTTGCCAATTTACGTTTGTTATACACCTTTATGTTTACCTATCCAGGTAAGAAATTATTGTTTATGGGCTGTGCGTTTGCGCAGGGAACTGAGGGGAATTTTAATCAGGCACTCGACTGGTATATTTTAGATTATTCATTCCATAAAGGGATGCTGACACTGGTTAAAGACCTGAATAAAATGTATGTCAAGCATCCGGCGCTTTTTCAGCATGATTTTGATAATCAGGGCTTTGAGTGGATAGATTGTCATGATGTAGAGCAATCCATTATCAGTTACGCACGTAAAACTGAAGGTGAAACGCTGATCGTGGTTTTAAATTTCACCCCTGTTCCGCGTGAGAATTATCGTATCGGGGTGCCAGAGGCGGGGACTTATCAGGAAATTTTTAATTCTGACTCTGAGTTTTATGCTGGAACCAATACTGGAAACGACCATGTTCATTCCGAAGAAACTCCGTGGATGAATCAGGATTATTCGATTAATATCACGATTCCACCTTTGGCGGGCATAGTCTTAAAACTATAATTATGAAAAAAATACTTTTTGTTAGCAGTGAAGCACACCCCCTGATTAAAACAGGGGGGCTGGCAGATGTTGCAGGTAGTTTGCCTATTGCACTCGCTGAATTAGGGCAGGATGTACGTATTCTTCTTCCGAAATATCAGTCACTTAAATTGGCTGAAGAGGTAGAGTATCGTTGTACAATACGCACTGATAACCGCGATGTGAATATTTTTGAAACACGCCTGCCGGAGACTAATGTTATCGTCTGGCTAGTGGATTATCCGGATTATTTTGGTGCGCCCGGGAACCCTTATACCGATGAGTTTGGCAATGCCTGGGTAGACAGTGCGGAGCGCTTTTCCCTGTTTTGCCGGGTTGCTGTCGAAATTTCTCAGAACCGAGCCTATTTAGATTGGAAAGCGGATGTAGTGCATTGTAATGATTGGCAGAGTGGTTTGGTGCCTGCGTTATTAACCATGGAGCCTAACCGTCCTGCAACGGTGTTTACGATACATAATATGGCGTATCAGGGCTTGTTTTCTAAAGAAGACTATTTTCAGCTGAATTTGCCTGGACAATTATGGCACCCCGGAGCACTTGAGTTTCATGACATGCTTTCCTTTATCAAGGGGGGGATTGCCTGCGCGGATCATATTACCACTGTGAGCCCTAACTACGCACTGGAAATCCAGACTGCCGAATATGGTTGTGGCTTGGAGGGGTTGTTGCATCACCGACACCATGAACTTAATGGCATTATCAATGGCATTGATGTTGATATCTGGAACCCTGGAACAGACGCGCATATTGCGCAGAATTATACGGACAAAGACCTAGCCAAAAAAGCAGAGAATAAAGCGGCATTACAGCGGGAATATTCACTCCCTGAAGAGCCTTCTGTCCCATTGATTGGCTTGATTGGTCGCTTGGTTGATCAGAAAGGGATTGATTTGGTGATTGATTGTCTGGACAGCCTGGTCAATTATCCCATGCAATTTGTCTTATTAGGATCTGGCGATAAAGGTTTTGAACACCGGCTTAAAAATTTAAGTTATTTATATCCTGATAAAATTTCGGTGTCGATTGGCTATAATGAGAGACTTTCGCATTTAGTTGAAGCCGGTGCCGATATGTTTTTAATGCCTTCGCGTTTTGAGCCTTGCGGGTTAAACCAGTTGTATAGTCAACGTTATGGCACTTTGCCTATCGTCAGGCGAACCGGTGGCCTGGCTGATACGGTTGTAGATGCCTTGCCACATACCATGGCGGATAAAACAGCCTCGGGATTTGTATTTGATGAGCCTACTGTTGGCGCGATGCTGGAAACCATTAAGCGGGCATTATTGCTGTATTCAAATAAAAGAGCCTGGCAGCAGTTACAAAAAAATGCCATGCGCAAAGATTTTTCCTGGCGACAAAGCGCTGAGCAATATCTAAATTTATATAATCATTTGTAAGAAAAAACATCACACGTTCCTCGTTCCCACGCGCCTGCGTGGGAACGCATACGAGAACGCTCTGCGTTCTATGTCGCAATACATGGGAATGTGTTAACCTAGTTAACAAAACATCTTTATACCTCTATTTCTTTAAGGAAACCCTACATGAGTGAACCAAAACACTGCCGTTTATTAATTCTAGGTTCAGGCCCAGCGGGCTATACCGCAGCTGTTTATGCCGCAAGAGCGAATCTTAATCCCGTGATAGTGACTGGATTACAGCAAGGGGGGCAGTTAACCACGACAACTGACGTTGATAACTGGCCGGGAGATGATGAGGGGGTGCAAGGCCCTGAGCTGATGGAAAGAATGCGTAAACATGCAGAACGCTTTGATACGGAAATTATTTTTGATCATATTCATACCGCAGAATTATCACAGCGTCCTTTTAAATTAACTGGCGATGCAGGCAGTTATACCTGTGATGCCTTGATTATTGCCACAGGTGCTTCGGCGATGTACCTAGGCCTGGAATCAGAAGAGACCTTTGCTGGAAAAGGTGTTTCTGCCTGTGCCACCTGTGATGGGTTTTTCTATAGAAATAAACCTGTTGCTGTCATTGGTGGTGGGAATACCGCTGTTGAAGAGGCTTTATATCTGGCTAATATAGCTTCACAAGTGACGATCATTCACCGTCGTGATAAATTCCGTTCGGAAAAAATCCTATCCGATAAGCTGATAGAAAAAGCAGAAAATGGCAATATCGTTATCGAATGGAATCAGACCCTGGAAGAAATTTTAGGGGATGATATGGGAGGCACAGGTATGCTTGTTAAAAGTACCCTGGATGTCAGTACTAAATATGTTGAGATGCATGGTGTTTTTAT
>DAOVWV010000160.1 GCA_030636485.1 Methyloprofundus sp. | reverse complement strand
GCTGTGCATTTTTAGGGCTAGCCATTAAGTAAGCCGTTTCTTCGTAAGCATGAAAGTCTTCTAAACTAATAAGAACGGCGGGCTTGTTGTTTTGACGGGTAATTAAAACGGGTGTGTGGTCATCACGGAAATAATTTAAATTGTACTTATTCGCAAATGATTTTAGTTCATAAATATTCAACTCCTATACTTTAGTTATCTTTAAAGGTGTTTTCACCTTTTTCTGCTATTAACGCACAAACATTAAGAAACCCCCCCATAATAAAATTATGAAGTGTATGATGTGAATGTAGGTATTCTTAACACTGTTAGGGGAAAGCTATGATACATACCATGAAACTGATGACTTTTTTCATCTTTGCCGTTTGTAGTGCTAACGCTTTTGCTTATGGCAGTAGCAGTAGTAAAACAGCCTGTAAAAAACCTAAACTGAGTCAATTTACACCCGCACATTTATCCCTGGTAAAACCACAGGCTGAATTTTCATTTGTCGCTTCAGCCTCAACGGATCCAAAAAGTATTGTCGTGCAGATTAAAAAACAAAATATTGAACTGAGCATTAACGATGCAGGCAATGGCTATCTCGTGACAGGCAAACTACCCGACTTGCAAAGTGATTACGCGAGAATCAATATTAAAAGTAAAGGTGTTAATCGTTGTCCAGCAAGTGATGGCTGGTTATTGAAAATTTCAGAATAAGCTGCCCGCCTAAAATGCTAGTTATTTTAATAGGTTGGGCTGACAAAATGTAACTCCTCATTATTCACGGGTAAATGTAGATAAAAAAGTCGTCATTCCCGAAGTCTGTTTATCGGGAATCTACGCTGAGCATAGATTCCTGCTGAGCTTGTGCCCACGCTTGACTGGGTAAGCATGCAGGAATGACGAGCTTTTGGATTGTTTCATGCCAGTGCATAATGAGAAGTTACGACAAAATACTGTCAGTCCAATTTTTAAGTAGACAACAGATTGGTTGTCTACAGAATTGTTGTTCAATGTGCATTTATAAATGCCTACCCCATGCCCGACACGGTGATGTTGAAGTTTCTGCACACCATACAAGTTAGAGTTATTTAACATAAAAACCACGCTATAAAACATAGTTTAATTTCAGTCCGCAGATTAACTCCATAATAAATAAGTGGTTTCATTCCCGGTACAATACTTGCTTTTTATTATATTGATATATAATAATTTTAGGAGGTTCGTATGCAGAATAGACAACACTTATTATTTTTAGCAATAAGTCTGTCATCATTGCTTTTTAGTTATGAGGCTTATGCCAAAAAAGGGATGGGAGGGGGAGGACATAATAAAACCGATACCACTCCCAGTCAGTTTAGCTTTATTGACCAAAATAATGTCGCCTTAAGTAGCTTGATTAATTCCAATAGCATCACTATTGCAGGTATTAATGCCGCCACTAGCGTGAGTATTAGTGGAGGAGAATATTCTTTAGACGGTGGCGCTTCTTTTACGACAAACTCGGGCAGCTTACTGAACAATCAAACGGTTATTGTACGCACTCAAAGCTCGGCTAATTATCTGACGAGTACAGCCGCCAACCTGACGGTTGGTGGTCTCAGTGATGCATTTAACATCACGACTCTGAGTAACCCGGTTGATACCACACCTGACACTTTTAATTTTACCGACCAGGTGGATGTTGCACTGAACCAGTCAGTGACCTCCAATAGCATTACCGTGATCGGCATTAATTCGGCGGCCAGCATTTCTATTGTGGGCGGTGAATATGCCGTCAATGGAGGCGCGTTTAATACGATAGCCGCGAATGTTAGTAATACGGATAGTGTGCAGGTACGTCTTAATGCCAGTGCAGATTATGCCACAATCACCAGTGCAACCCTGACTATTGGCGGTATTAGTGATACTTTCAGTATATTGACTGTCAGCCCTGCTGTTATTGAGCCAGGTGAAACAGGTAACCCTTCGTTTAGTTCTGAGCATTTTTCAGGCTCTGCCAACTGCCAAATGTGCCATGACGGCTTGACTGATAACACCGGTAAAGATGTGTCGATTGTGAAAGCATGGAAATCAACCATGATGGCAAACGCGACACGTGATCCATTATGGAAAGCAAAGGTCAGAACCGAGCTAAATAGAACACCGGCTTTAGCCGATGTGATTAATAGTAAATGTTCTAAATGTCATGCGCCTATGGCACATTTTGAAGCGACCAAAGATAATGCACCGATTGAGATTTTAGACAGTGGCTTTACTAATGCCAACAATGCCTATCATGACCGTGCAATGGATGGTGTGAGCTGTACTTTATGTCACCAGATTTCTGATAGTCCTATCTTAGGTACACCAGAAGGCATGTCAGGTCATTACCCGATTGATAGTTATGCCAATGCAGTGGATAGAAAAATATACGGCCCTTATGCAAATGTAATGACTAACCCGATGCGGATGAATGTCGAATATACACCTGTGTATAGTGCGCATACCAAAGAATCAGAAATGTGTGCGACCTGTCATAACTTAAAAACACCGTATACTGATGATGCCGGTAATGTGTTAACCACAACACCTGAGTCTGAGTTCCCTGAGCAAATGCCATACAGTGAATGGTTAGCCAGTGATTATGCCGATACGAAAAGTTGTCAGCAATGTCATATGGCACGTGCCAATGGGGTCAAAATTTCTACTCGGCCGATGATGCTGGGAACACGTGACGATTTTGCCGAACATATCTTTGTGGGGGGTAATCGATTTATGCTGGATATGCTAGACAATAATAAAGAAGAGCTAGGTGTATTAGCAACTGACTTCTCGGAAATTATTGCCGGTACAGAAGTCTTATTAGCCAATTCAGCCAGTATTACCGTACTGGATTCTTTGCAAACCACAGAGGCATTAGAGTTTAGTCTACGTATCAATAGCAATACAGGACATAAACTTCCGTCTGCCTACCCATCACGCCGGGTTATTTTACATGTGACGGTTAAAGACAGCGCGGGTGCGACTGTTTTTGAATCGGGTAGAGTGAATGCTGATGGTAGTGTAGAAGGTTTGAATTCTGATATAGACCAAACGACCTACGAGCCACATTATGAGCTGATTACATCGGCCGATCAGGTGCAGGCTTATGAGCCGATTATGCAAGACTATAAAGGCGATGTCACTTATACCTTATTACGCGGGAGTGCTTATATCAAAGATAACCGAATCTTACCGACGGGTTTTGATAAGCATGCGGTTTCGAGTGATATAAAAGTGGCGGGTGCGGCTTTTGCGGATAGTAACTTCATCGGTGGTAGTGATGAAATACGCTATTCATTGGCTGGGCTAACGGATGATAGCTATAGCGTCACGGTAGAAATGGTATATCAAACCTTAGCCTATGGCTTTGCACAGGATCTGTTTAAAGATAGCTCGAAAGAAGTGAGTGACTTTAAGCGTCTATATAATGCATCCAATGCAAAAGCGACCACCATTACAACTGAAACCTTTGTGGTGACACCGTAGTGATGTATTAAACGTAAGCAATTATATTGCCTAGTAAAGGGGCGGGTTAGTTAGGCTAACTCGCCCTTTTTTTGTGCTTATGATTGGGTATCTACCTGCCCAAAACCCGCTCAACCAACTTAACCCAATAACTGGCTCCCACGGTTAAAATATTATCATTAAAATCATAATGCGGATTATGCAACAGACAGCCGCCATCGGATGAGCCATTGCCTAGCCAGACATAACAGCCGGGCTTTTCCTGTAACATAAAGGCAAAATCTTCTGAACCCATGCTGGGTGTCGGTTGTAAATTTACTTTATCAATGCCGACCAGTTCCTGGGCAACCTCTATGGCAATCGCCGTTTCTGCCTCTGTATTACTGGTGACAGGGTATCCCGCATTTTCAGGGTTAATATTAATCTGCGAGCTTAAGTCAAAACCCTGTGCCATGGATTCAACGATCTGTATCAGTCTGGATTTGACCAAGTTCTGTGTTGCTTGAGTAAAGCAGCGGTAAGTCCCTCTTATCACCACCGAATCGGGTATGGCATTCCAGGTGTTTCCGCCATGTACCTGAGTAATGCTTAATACAACGGAATCAGCAGGATTGACATTTCGACTGACAATCGTTTGTAAGGCGGTGATGATTTGTGCTGCCGCAACAAAAACATCATTACCCAGATGCGGCATGGCTGCATGAACGGCTTGCCCGGATAAAATGATTTCAAAACAGTCAAAGGAAGCCATCATAGCTCCGGCTTTTATCGAAAAATGTCCTTGTGGTGTGTCGGGGAAGTTATGCAGGCCAAAAATGCAATCCGCTGGAAACAAATCAAACAAACCCTCCTCGATCATTTGTTTCGCCCCGGCTCGGCCTTCTTCTGCCGGTTGGAAAATAAAATAAACCGTACCGTCAAAATCAGCATGACTCGCTAAAAAGTGTGCGGCTCCCAATAACATGGCCGAATGGCCATCGTGCCCACAGGCATGCATTTTTCCTGCATTTTGGGATTTATAGCTCAGCTCATTTTTCTCTTGAATAAATAGCGCATCCATATCTGCACGTAAAGCGATTTTCTTATCGCTATTGCCGTTGGATAAACTGGCTACGACCCCGGTTTTAGCCAAGCCCTGATGAACCTCCAGACCAAAGCTGCTTAGTTTTTCACTGATAAACTGGGCGGTATTAACTTCCTCGAAAGCGGTTTCAGGGAATTGGTGGAGATGTTGCCGCCACGCTTGAATTTCAGCCTGCATATTTTCAATTTCTTTGTAAAGACTCATATCTCTTGCCTAAAATGGTTCTATAGTTTTCAAATAAACATCATTGTCATAACGGATAACATCCCTTTGAGGGATGGTATCCGTGTTGTGTTTTTTAGGTCATATAGATTCTCAGAAATTTACAACCAATAGACGGAAGTGGGATCTTTAGTCCCGCCTCCAGCCTGCGGGACTAAAGATCCCACTTCCAAGTACTAAAATAATGATAGACATAAACTGGCTGCTCAGAACACATGGAAATTATTTACCTGAAAGTCTATATGTAGCTGTGGCTTTAGCCGCATTGTTC
>DAOVWV010000088.1 GCA_030636485.1 Methyloprofundus sp. | reverse complement strand
TTCGTGCAATACAGGTATACCGGCCATGTAAAATCAATAAATGATGTGCATCCAGCTTATACTGCTTAGGCACATGTTTGTCCAATTTTACCTCTACTTGCAGAACATTTTTACCTGTCGCTATACCGGTACGGTTTGATACCCGGAAAATATGTGTATCGACGGCCATAACTGGCTGGCCAAAAGCGGTATTTAATATGACATTTGCTGTTTTGCGCCCAACCCCAGCTAAGGATTCAAGCTCTGTGCGTGTTTGTGGGACTTCACCCTGGAAAGTATCCAACAATCGACGACAAAGCTTGATGATATTTGCTCCCTTGCTATTATATAAGCCTATGGTTTTAATATATTCTTTTAAACTTTCTTCGCCAATCTCATAAATCGCCTGTGGAGTGTTGGCAACGGGAAATAATAGCGCAGTCGCTTTATTGACACCTTTATCGGTCGCTTGAGCCGATAATACAACGGCAACCAGTAACTCAAAAGTGCTGTTATAGTTAAGTTCTGTTTCTGGCTCTGGAATAGCGGCCGCGAGTCTTGAGAAAATTTCCAGACGTTTATCTTTATTCATAAGGTTTATGCAAGCAAGTGAGTAAGGAGCGAGAATTCAATAATACCCGTTAGGATAGCGAGATTATATCACTATACATCCTGTGCCTACGGATGCTGAGAAGTTACAATCAGTCGCGTCAAACAGATGTCTTTAGAACAAGCTTCACTTGCTATCTAAGCGAATTTTGTTATTGTTGCTATTAAACTTGAAGAGTGGAGAATGTAGATGAATATTATTATTATCGGCTCGGGCATTGCAGGCGTTTCCTTTGCTGAAAAACTACGCACATTATCAGCAGATGATGACATTACCCTACTGACAAAAGAGCACTATGGTTATTATTCGCGGCCTATGCTATCACGGGGGTTCAGTCGGGGTGATATTGAACAGACTATTATCATTGAGTCATTTGATGACTTGCGCAAACAAAATATTCGCGTCTTTGAGAGTGCGACGGTGACCGAGGTTGATAGGCTTACTCAGACCGTTCATGTTCAGGGAATAAAGGATATAGCAACGCTGGCATATGATTACTTGATTATTGCGACGGGATCCGCTGCTTTTATACCGCCGCCTTTCCGCTCATATCGGGATAATTTTTATCTGTTTAATAGTCTGCATGATTTAATCGAGCTACGTCAATTACAGCAAAGCATCGTCAATGAAAAAAAGCGAGTGACGGAGTGGGCTATTATTGGCGGTGGGTTAATTGGCTGCGAGCTTGCTTCAGATCTAGCCGTTGCAGGTGATAGAGTAAGTCTGTTTCACGCTGAAGACAGGTTGATGGAGCGGCAGTTAGTGGCCGAAGATTCGCTGAAGCTATTAGCCGTTATGCAATCTCATTCGATAGACGTTACATTTAAGCAAGCCATTCAGGCAATCGAAAAAGCAGGGGAGAAAACCCGTATTATGACTGAGGATGGGCATTTTGAGTTTGATGTCGTGATTGTTGCATGTGGTTTTAAGCCAAGAACTGAGCTAGCGGAACAGGCGGGGTTAGAAACGCGGCGGGGGATAGTGGTCAATCAGTTTCTGCAAACCAGTGACAAAAATATATTTGCTTTGGGAGATGTTGCTGAGTTGCCCGGTAATAAGCTATATGCTTATGTCTTACCTATTCGTAACCAGGCTTTATGGTTAGCAAGTTATTTAAGCGGGCAGCAGAGCGAATGCTGGCAGGTGCCTAACTTTAAAGCCGTTGCCAAGGTGCACGGCTTTGCAGCGGATCATCCCTATGTATTTTAACGCATAAGCAACTTAGAAAAACTTATGACAAACAAACAAGTCGTTATCATTGCTAGTGCATTGCTGACAGCAATATTGACCAGTTTTATCTTAATTCATTCTTTTGCCCAGCCCGATGTACTCGCATGGACGGCAGGCATTACACTGCTTACCGTTATATTATGGGTGACTGAAGCGATTCCTATCCCCGCTACCTCGTTAATTCCCTTTGCGCTCTTTCCCTTTGCCGGAGTACTGAGCCATAAAGAAGTGTCTGCCGCTTTAGGCAGTCACGTGATTTTATTATTAATGGGGGGATTTATGTTGTCCCGCTCGCTGGAAAAAAGTGGTGTACATCGCCGCCTGGCGATTTATATGGTCAGGCTGGTCGGGGTCAATAATGGCCGACGTGTGGTTATTGGGTTTATGTTGGCGGCGGCATTTTTAAGTATGTGGATTTCCAATACCGCAGCAACGTTAATATTATTACCCATTGCATTGGCTGCCTTGCAGAATGTCGATGACCATGCAATGGCGGTTGCCTTAACACTGGGCATTGCCTATGCAGCCAGCTTGGGAGGTATCGGTACCCCGATAGGTACGCCGCCTAATATCATTTTTATCAGTATTTATCAGGAAACAACAGGCAAAGAAATTGATTTTGTTTCCTGGATGCAAACCGGTGTGCCTGTGGTGTTGATCGGCATTCCATTAATGGCACTTTGGTTGACTCGCAAGGTATCGGTCACTCAGAACTTCGTTTTACCCGATATAGGCGCATGGCGTACTGCTGAAAAAAGGGTTTTACTGGTGTTTGGACTGGTTGCATTGACCTGGGTAACGCGCAAACTCTGGAGTGAGTACTTAGGTCTGGGGGCCGTTGGTGACAGTACCATCGCCTTATTAGGTGTACTGCTCATGTTTCTGGTGCCTAATGGTGAAAAACAGGGAACCCTGCTGGATTGGCAAACCGCGAGTGACATTCCCTGGGGGATGTTATTACTATTTGCAGGGGGCATTGCGATTGCCAAAGCGTTTATGGCCTCGGGTTTAAGCGATAAAATGGGCGCGATGCTAACCGGGCTGTCAACTTTACCGCTCTTTGCTTTGATTTTATCGACCTGCCTATTTGTCACCTTTTTAACCGAGTTCACCAGCAATACCGCAACAGCCACTTTATTAATGCCCATTCTGGCAACAGCGGGAACTGCGGCGGGTGTTGATCCGCAAATCTTGATGATGCCTGCGGCAATCAGTGCCAGTTGCGCCTTTATGATGCCGGTTGCCACCGCACCCAATGCGATAGTTTATGGAACCAATAAATTTCAGATTAAAGATATGGCGCGAGAAGGGTTGGTACTGAATATTATGCTGGCATTTGTCATTAGCGGTGTGTGCTACTTTACTTTGGGGTAATGCCATCAAATAAGAGCGCGCGAAGTATCGCACGCTCGTGAATCGCCTGTTTAACCTAACTGAAGGCCTGCAACCTTATGCGCATTTAAAAAATCAGTGACCTGCATCCGTTTTTTACCCGGTAACTGAATTTCCAGCAAGCGCAATATCCCGTCACCTGTTGCGACATCTATATGTTTGCTATCGTCTAAAATGGTTCCCGGCGTTGCATTTGCATCACCTGCAATGACTTCAGCCTGCCAGACACGCATCACTTTATCTGTCATTTTAGTCTGCGCCACCGGCCAGGCATTTAAACCCCGTACCTGTCGTGCCAAATCACTGGCAGAATGCGTCCAGTCTAATTCTGACTCACTCTTATCCAGTTTATGTGCATACGTCACTAAGGCTTCATCCTGTTTTTCCGGCTTTAATTGTTTCGCCTCCATTAGCGCCAATGTTTTAGCCAGACCTTCTGCGCCCATTACCATCATACGGTCATGCAATTCACTCGCGGTTTCCTGCTCGCCTATCATGCACACCGTTTTATGTAACATATCTCCGGCATCCAGTTGCTTAACCACACGCATAATGGTGACACCGGTCTGTTGATCACCCGCCATAATGGCTCTATTAATCGGTGCCGCACCCCGCCACCTGGGCAATAATGAGCCATGTATATTGATGCAGCCCAGTTTACGCGTGTCCAATACCGTCTGAGTCAAAATCAAACCATAGGCGACCACCACCATTAAATCTGCATCCAGAGATTTTAATTGCGCAACATCGGTGTCCAGTTTCAGGTTGATAGGCTGAAAAACAGGGATGCCAGCCGTTAATGCCAGGCTCTTGACCGGGCCAGGCTGTAATTTTCGACCACGCCCGGCCGGTCTGTCAGGTTGCGTGTATACGGCGACCACTTCATGTTCGGACTCTAAAAGCATTTGCAATGCCGGTACGGCAAAGTCAGGTGTTCCCGCAAAAATAATTTTCATCGCCTTATTTGTCCCGCTTTTGAAGTTTTAGCATTTTCTTTTTAATTCTTTGTCGTTTCAAGGGGGACAAATAATCAACAAACAACTTACCCAGTAAATGATCCATTTCATGCTGTATACAGATTGCCAACAAACCATCTGCCTCTAGTTCAAATGACTCTCCCTGCTGATTCAACGCTGATACCTTGACTTTTTCGGCGCGTTTAACCGGTTCGAAAATGCCGGGTACCGACAAACAGCCCTCATCCGACTCTTCTTCACCGGACTGTTCCACTAACTGCGGATTAATCAGGCATATCGGGCTTTTTTTATCTTCACTGATATCAATCACAATAACCCGCTGATGTGCATCCACCTGAGTTGCCGCCAAGCCCACGCCATGCTCTTCATACATGGTTGCAAACATGTCATCGACTAACGTCCTGACTTTCGCATCGACTTCAGTCACTGGCTTTGCGACAGTACGTAAACGTGGATCAGGAAACTCAAGAACTGACAAAATACTCACTAAATTCTCCATACTTAATTATTTATGGGTTGAATTTTATCTGAATTTTGGAAAAATCCAAACGACTATTGAAATTACACGGCATACAGCTTAAACACGATGGGTTGGTTTGCTAGTGATACTGTAATATTAACCCGCTTATTGCGCTAAATTGTGCTTGCTTATATTATGTGCAGTCAAACTAATTAAAGCATTTTGGTGCTGGAATGTAGGCAGTTGTCCATTCCTCAGGTGTGCTAACAATGTTGAACATTCATAGGCTAACGGGATAAGCAAAGCATGATGGATAAATTATCTAAATCAGCATGGGGAGAGGCTGGGGCACTGCTTGCAGGTGTTCTATTTTCCATGGCCTTTGCGCCTTTTGATTGGGCCATTTTAATCTTCATAGCCTTATCAATATTCAGGCTATTGCTTATCGACCTGAGTGCCAAAAGAGCGCTACTCAGAGGGTTTGCCTTTGGCCTGGGGATTTTTGGCTTAGGGGTGTCCTGGGTGTTTGTGAGCATGGTCGTCAATACAGGGGCGAGCTATGTTGTGCCGCTATTAATGACACTGTTTTATTGTAGTTTCTGGGCGATTTTTCCGGCAATATTTGCCTATCTTTTTGTCAAGCTGGCACAGCCACAACATAAAACAAATACGCTATTGCTGTTTGCCAGTTTATGGATGTTGGTGGAATATATTCGTGGTGAATGGATTTTAAATGGCTTCCCCTGGTTACAAGTCGCGTATAGCCAGCTAGATTCTCCTTTCGCTGGTTTTATGCCTGTGTTCGGTAGTTATGGTACGGGGTTTATTGTTGTCATGCTGGCAACCTTATTTGCTGAGGCATTTATTGACTGCACAAAAATAATCGTCCTTAGTGTCATAGTTCCATTGCTGATTCTGGGAGGGCAGGCGCTAAAGCATATAGATTGGACGAGTGAGAGTGGTGACTCAATTAAGGTGACTTTAATTCAGGGAAATATAGCGCAAAAGGATAAATGGGCGTTAGAAAATAGAAATACTACTTTAAAGCAATATTATGATGACAGTGTCAAACACTGGGATTCTGATATTATTGTCTGGCCAGAAACAGCGATTCCCGCTTATTATGCTGATGTAAAGGATGATTACCTGATACCTTTGCAGCAGCAGGCCATTCAGCATAATACAGATATTATCACTAGCCTGCCTTATAGGGATAAAGAGGATAAATTATATAATGCGGTTTTAGTGTTAGGTAAAAAGCCTGGAATGTATAAAAAAATACATTTATTACCGTTTGGTGAATATTTACCCTGGCAACCTATCTCTGGTTATGTGCTTAGCTTAATGGATATTAGATTGGGTAAGTTTAGTGCAGGTGCAATAGATCAGCCTTTACTTAAGGCGGCAGGGCACCATTTTGTGACCTCTATTTGCTATGAAGATGCTTTTGGTGAGCAGAATATTCGATATGTTGAGCAGGCGGGATTTTTGGTGAATGTGACCAATGATGGCTGGTTTGATGGCTCAATCGAGCCTTATCAGCATATGCAAATTGCCAGAATGAGAGCCTTGGAGTCAGGTCGTTATCTATTGCGGACAACAAATACAGGGGTGACTGCTGTAGTCTCTGAAAAAGGCAAGATTATAAAGCAGGCACCGCTCAAAAAACGTTATTCACTCACATCCGATATTAAACCGATGGGCGGCCTAACGCCTTATGCGCGCATAGGCGATAAGCCTATTATGCTATTGATGTTTTTAAGCTTGGTTTGGTTGGTATTCAGGACTTATCGCTACCGACTTGGAGGGGATTCGTAACTTCACGGGTAAATGCAGATAAAAGTGTCGTCATTCCCGAAGGAATGACGGGATTTTTATAGCTCAAATGCCAGTGGGTAATGAGAAGTTACCTATTCAGTTAGGTTTTTGTGGGTCTGAGTTCGGTAAGGACGATGATTTTTCTTGCCCAAGGATATTTTTCAAGGCAATCAACAATCCCAAGCCAATAAAGGCTCCGGGGGGGAGTATGGCTAATAAGACCCCTGAATAATCCTCTAATACGTCAATTTGCCAGTATTTTGCGCTTTCCCCGAACAATAGATCGGCCTGAGACAATAACGTGCCCATGCCAAGTACTTCCCTGAATGCCCCTAATGCCAGCAAGGCCAGGCTAAAGCCTAAACCCATTGCAAAGCCATCTAATA
>DAOVWV010000119.1 GCA_030636485.1 Methyloprofundus sp. | reverse complement strand
CCGTGAATAATGAGAAGTTACATACTTAGGGGTATAGCCTAACTTCCCCCACTCTATCAATTAAGCTCGAATTGATAGACTACTCACTAGTTTTTACAAATTTACCATCCTGATTTAGCCAGCTTTCCCCTGTTTTTAAGTCACTAATCACTAAAGCATCAGTATCAAAGCAGTCTTTCACTGTTTTTGCAGTCGTCACCCCCTTAAATTTTACAGTCACTTTATCTGCTATTCCCAAAATAGGGGCAAGATCCCCTATCTGGTCAGATAGGTCAAAACAAATATCCGTCTTGATAGTATGATCTGTGAGTTTCGTTGGTGCGTGAATGACACATACGGTTTGATTAGCTAAGTCGTCCTTTAGGAACTTAAAGGGATCATCTAAGCTGGGAAGGCCAGGAATCTTAGGGAAGTCAGGCATTTCAAAACCGAGTAGCTTGTAATCGGTAATATTTGTACTGCTGAGTACATGTATGCCCGTTGCAACGATCTCTCTATCTTCATCCGTTTCAGGGAGCACCTCGCAATAGTTATTTGATGCGGGGAGCTTGATGCATTCTCCACCGGTCGTCATTGTGGTTATATTGCCTTCATCTTTAATGATTAGACCTTCTGGTAGAGCTGTGGAGTCACATAAGCTTTTGTCCATTTGATTCTTGAGTAAGTTGATAACGACACCTTTCTGGTCAATGTACACGGGAGTATCACCGAAAATCCCGCCTAATACATAAACACCATCGGTTTTGAAGGATTTGGCTCCTTGATAAATCCCTGCATAGATTTCCGTTTTAGGGTAGTACCGATAACACCATGGGCCAGAAAATTGTGGTGCAGGATCTGATGGAAAAAGGTCATCATATACCTGCTGTGCACCATCGAGTATAAAATTACAATCATTGGTATCTGATTCTGCTTGCACCGGCTGCATGATAAGTGCCAAGCTTATGGCAATGGGGGGTAATATTGATTTCATTGTTAACCTCTTTTGTGGTGTCGTTTGTTTTATTAATCCATTACAATGCGGACATTAATGAGTTGAATGATTCTGCATTGCCCCGCAGTATGCACATTTTCTGGTTTGCATGGACTAGCCCAAGCTTGAAGAATGTCTAAAGTAATGCCAGCGTTGATTTTGAAAAAACCTGGAGCCCTTTTTTATGCCATGTACACATCGCATAAAAAAGGGTTCCAGATTTTTGTGTTTAGCTTTACGCTGATATTTACTTTTATCCTTGAAAATAACGGCTTTGTTAAAATAATGTGGATGTTTGGCAACCAGATTATGGGTCTCCACTATGCTGTTTTTTTGCTGTTTTTTATGTTTCTTCATGCAGTCATTCCTCATTAATAGGCGATAAAAAAATTTCTTTTGTGCAAAACTCCCGCGAACAAATTAAAATAGTCATTTGCACAATTTTAAGACAAGTCAGTGGAATTTACAAAAGAATTTGATGTTATTGTTATTGGGGGTGGTCATGCGGGGACTGAGGCCGCGCTGGCAGCTGCACGGACAGGTGCGCAAACTTTATTATTAACCCAGAGTATTGATACTTTGGGACAAATGAGCTGCAATCCCGCAATCGGCGGTATCGGTAAGGGGCACCTGGTAAAAGAAGTGGATGCGTTAGGCGGTGTTATGGCGCGCGCGATAGATCATGCGGGCATCCATTTTCGTATTTTAAATGCCAGTAAAGGCCCGGCAGTGCGTGCAACCCGTGGTCAGGCAGACCGGGAACTATATAAGCAATTTATTAGGAACGCACTGGAAAACCAGCAAAACCTCATGCTATTTCAACAAGTCGTATCGGACTTATTGGTCGAGGCTGAAACCGTTGTCGGTGTCAAAACACAAATGGGCTTACAGTTTAGAGCTAAATCAGTGGTCTTGACTGCGGGGACATTTTTAGGCGGCAGGATTCATATCGGTTTAGAAAACTATACCGGTGGACGGGCAGGTGATGCGGCATCTATCGCCCTCGCTGAGCGCTTGCGTGAACTACCGTTTAAAGTCAGCCGTTTAAAAACAGGTACGCCACCGCGGATAGATGGACGTACAATTGATTTTGCACAACTAGAGCAGCAGCATGGCGACACACCTGTTCCGGTTTTCTCATTTATGGGCAGTGCCAGTCAGCACCCACAGCAAATACCTTGTTATATAACGCGCACTAATCAGCAGACTCATGATATTATCCGTGGAGGCTTGGATAGGTCACCGATGTATGCCGGTGAAATTGAAGGGGTCGGGCCGCGGTACTGCCCTTCAATTGAAGATAAGGTGGTGCGCTTTGCAGAGCGTAGTTCGCATCAGATTTTTATAGAGCCTGAGGGACTCAATACCAATGAGTATTACCCTAATGGTATTTCAACCAGCTTGCCTTTTGATGTGCAATATCAGTTTGTACGCTCTATGCAGGGGTTTGAGCAGGCAGAAATTGTTCGCCCGGGTTATGCGATTGAGTACGATTTTTTTGACCCCAGAGACTTGAAAACCTCTTTGGAAACTAAATATATGCCAGGCCTGTTTTTTGCAGGACAGATCAATGGTACTACGGGCTATGAAGAGGCAGCGGCACAGGGGTTGATTGCAGGCTTAAATGCGGCACGTAAAGCTCAGGATAAAGAGGCTTGGTGTCCGGCGCGAAATGAAGCTTATATCGGTGTTATGATAGATGATTTAATTGCTAACGGAACGACAGAGCCGTATCGAATGTTTACCAGTCGTGCTGAGTATCGTTTGTTACTGCGTGAAGATAATGCGGACTTGCGTTTAACTGAAAAAGGCCGTGAATTAGGCCTGGTTAATGAGCAGCAATGGCAGTTTTTTAATGTCAAGCAAGACAGTATTACGCAGCTGCAAAATAAATTAAAAGCAACCTGGGTTAGAAAGGACTCTCCGGAGGCGCAGCAAGTTGCTGAGGTCTGGGGCAAGCCTTTGAGCAAGGAGGCGAGTCTAATGGACTTATTACGTCGTCCTGAAGTGGATATTGTACAATTGATGAATTTTACGGGTGAGGTAGATGTTGACTCGCAGGTCGCGCAACAAGTTGAGATACAGGCTAAATATGCAGGCTATATTGAACGGCAGCAGCAGGATATTGATAAGGCAAAACGTTATGATCATTTAAAAATTCCGGGCGATCTGGATTTTAATCTGGTCAAAGGCCTGTCGAATGAGGTACGTGAGAAATTTATCCAGCAACGCCCAGAAACATTGGGTTTGGCTTCAAGAATTCCTGGTGTAACACCCGCAGCAATTTCCTTGTTACTGATATATATGAAAAAGAAAAATGGATAAGAGTCGGCATATTTTACAGACGGGACTAGAGCAGTTAGAGTTGGATGTGACAGAGAGCCAAGTAGAGCTATTACTGGCATTTGTTAGCCTGATTGAAAAATGGAATAAGGCCTATAATTTAACGGCTATTCGTCAGCGGGATGATATTTTACGCCTGCATATACTGGATAGCCTGGCCATTTTACCCTGTGTCACCGGGCAGAAAATTATTGATGTAGGGACAGGCGCAGGATTGCCCGGTATTCCACTGGCTATTTTAATGCCAGATGTGCAATTTACCCTGGTGGATAGTAACTCCAAAAAAACGCGCTTTGTACAGCAGGCGGTATTGGAATTACATATAAAAAATATTACGGTGGTGCATGGGCGAGTGGAAACTTTGGGGTATGAAGGTGAATATGATGCTGTTTTAAGTCGGGCATTTGCTAGTTTAAAGGACATAATGAAACTAACAGAATATCTATTGCAGCCAGAGGGAGTCTTAATTGCGATGAAAGGGCAGCAGCCCGAGAGTGAGCTTAAAGAAATTGACCGGACATATTCAGTACGCACTATTATGGTGCCTGGTGTAGATGCTGAGCGATGTGTGGTACGGATAAATAAAACATGACAAAAATAATAGCCGTCACCAATCAGAAGGGTGGCGTAGGTAAAACGACGACGAGTGTTAATTTGGCGGCGACATTAGCCGCTGCCCAGCGTAGAGTATTATTGATTGATTTAGATCCACAAGGAAATGCAGCAATGGGCTGTGGCGTGGATAAAGCGGCGGTCATGTATTCAAGCTGTGATTTATTGATTGAAGATATTCCGGTTTCTCAAATGGTCATTGAGGTCGCGGAGTTTGGTTTTGATGTGATCGCCGGAAATTCAGATTTAACCTTGGCAGAAGTGGAATTAATGCAAATGACTCAGCGCGAACGTCGCCTGGATTCTGCCTTGCAACAAGTTAAAAGTGACTACGATTATATTTTAATTGACTGCCCACCTTCCTTGAATATGCTGACCTTAAATGCAATGGTTGCGGCAAATAGCGTGCTGGTACCTATGCAGTGTGAATATTATGCCTTGGAAGGACTATCGGATTTAATGAATAGCTTGCGTAAAATCCAGCAAACAGCCAACCCAGACTTACACCTGGAAGGGATTATACGTACTATGTTTGATCCGCGTAGTCGCCTAACTAAAGATGTATCAGGGCAATTAATTGAATATTTTGGCGATAAGGTGTTTCGCACTTGCATTCCCAGAAATGTCCGGCTGGCAGAAGCGCCCAGTCATGGTATGCCTATTTTACAGTACGATAAAAGTTCGCGTGGTGCGGTTGCTTATGTTGCTCTGGCTGGCGAATTAATTAGAAAAGAAAGTAAATAAAACTATGGCGGAAAAGAAAAGAGGGTTAGGCAAAGGGCTAGGTGCATTAATGGGTGACCTAGGGGGCAAGGAACAGGAGAAAAGCAAGGCACAAACCTTGCCGGTAGAATATTTGCAGCGTGGAAAATATCAACCCAGAAAAGATATAGACCCCGATCGGTTGCAGGAACTGGCGGAATCAATAAGAGTTCAAGGCATCGTGCAGCCCATTCTCGTTAGAGAAATTGGCTATAATCGTTATGAGATCATCGCTGGGGAGCGTCGCTGGCGCGCCGGACAATTAGCTGGGTTAGCCGATGTTCCGGTATGGGTTAAGGATATTGATGACCGCACTACGCTCGCTATTTCCTTAATTGAAAATATCCAGCGCGAAGACTTAAACCCCTTGGAAGAATCAGAGGCTTTTCAGCGTTTGATTGAAGAATTCGGTTTAACCCACCAGGAAATTGCCGAAGCAGTCGGTAAGTCCAGAACCGCAGTGACAAATTTATTAAGGCTCAATGAATTGGGCAGTGAAGTAAAAAAGCTGATGGTAAAAGGCAAGCTAGGCATGGGGCATGCGCGCGCATTACTGACACTGGAGTCAGAAAAACAGCTGAAGTTGGCAAATAAAGTGGCTGATGAGAGTTTGTCTGTGCGTGTCACCGAAAAACTGGCTCAAGATGCACAGCAGGAAGGGCAAGCGCATAAAGAGAATGTTCCGGTACAGGCAGATGAGAGGGGAGCTGATAGGGACACACAACGCTTACAAGAAGCCATGACTAATTTTATCGGTGCTAAAACCACGATTAAGCATAGACAAAGCGGGCAGGGTACTGTGATGATCAGTTATAACAGCCTGGATGAATTAGAGGGCATTGTATCGCGCTTTGACATAAAAAATGATGATTCGGAGTCGTTGTAATGTGGGGGGGGCTTGCCTTGTCCCGTTATTGGCAAACCTTTCTTAGGCTTTTCTATTGACATCATATTTGAAATGAATTATAAATTGCCATAGTTTTTTTGTTAGTGTGTTTGTTTGTTGGGGTATTAGTAGCTTGTCGTTTATGGTTGGTTGTTTGGTGGGGGCTGTGGGGTGTTGGGATGGGTGGGGTTGTTGATAAGAATGTTATACCTAAAAGCTAATGAATGATTTTTCTAGTATAAAAGATGTTATTGTTGGAATCGCAGCCTTTAT
>DAOVWV010000136.1 GCA_030636485.1 Methyloprofundus sp. | reverse complement strand
GATAGTCTAAATTCTGCCCAAAAATGGGTTGAATCAACATTTCAGGCTGTTGAACGATTAGAAACGTTTCCGAAGAGTGGGCGTATGGTTCCTGAAATAATGCAAGATGAGTTTCGCGAAATACTTCATGGGAATTATCGTATTGTTTATAGATTACAACGTGAGTGTATTTCAATTCTTACTGTTAAGCATGGTAGGCAAATATTGCCAGTCGATGAAATCAAAGCATAACGAACAAGGTTAGATTGTGTGAGGTACGAACCACGATCTGAACCGTTTGGTGGACAAGCGCGGATACTAACGGAGACAATAGAAGAATTAGAGGTTCGGTTTATTGTTTCCTAATAGGAAACAGACTAACAATATTAAGCTGTATTGTGTAATTTTGTTTCTACTGTATAGTAGTCAGAAATTACTCATTTTTTCCTTTTTATTGATAGTCGTAAATACAACTATCACTGATTAAAAGTGAATTATATTGAGGTTTTAGTTTAATCCTTTTTGTTGTTGTTCCAGTAAACATAGTACCTCCTCGTAATATTGTTTATACCTATAACGCTAGCTGCTTATTGCCGCTAGCGTTTTTTTTTGCCTTCTGTTTTGTGCGTTCCTATGTAACCTGGCATCAGTTCCCCTTTAAACTCACAGCAACAAGCAGTTTTTTTTGTTCATCGTTTAACTGCTTAACATTGTCACAGTTCATTTTATGAATGGCAATGCCATTACTGTGGGTGATAAAACCAATTAACTCGTCATCGCTGCCGGGGTGACAGCATTGGGCAAAGTGAGTCAAAATATTGTTTTTACCAGCAACGGTAATTTCCAGAGTGTTTGTTTTTTCTGGAAAGGTTTTTTTAACGTTTACTTTCCTTTTAGTCGTTTCGATTTTTTTTAGCGCATGATTTAATTGCCCCCCATTAATATCGTTGCGCCCTAATAGCACCCATAACTTGCGAGTATCTGAGAGTTTGAAATACTGCAATAATTTTACCAGAAACCCCTTTCTGGGCTTTATACGCCGCACGGCTTTATCTAAAATCTGTTGCCCCGCCAGGCTATGCTTGCTTTTGCCTTGCTCTTTCAGCCATACCTTTACCTTATTAAGTGCGCGTGGCGTTTTTAAATATCCTAGGTTTGGGTCTATCCAGTTTGCATTTGGGGAGCAATCATTACCGGTTAAAATTTCAACCTGTTCTCCCGTGCGCAAGGTATGTGTTAAAGGGGCTATAACGCCATTCACCTTGGCTCCACGGCAACGGTGCCCTATATCGGTATGTATTGCATAGGCAAAATCGAGAGGTGTCGCTCCTTTGAGTAAATCAATTAATTCACCTGCCGGGGTTAGCACATAGATTCGGTCAGCAAATAACTCGGTACGGAAGTTGGCTAATAAAGAGTCGCTATCTTTTTCGTCTAATAACTGGCGTAAGGATGCAATACTTTTTTCGGTGGCAATATCTTGCTTGCTTCCCTCTTTATAGCGCCAATGTGCTGCAACCCCCAGCTCTGCAAATTCATGCATTTGACAAGTACGTATCTGTACTTCTATGCGGTTATTGTCGGCATCTAAAATAACGGTATGTAATGACTGATAGCCGTTGCTTTTGGGGTTGGCAATATAGTCATCAAATTCTTTAGGAATCGAACTCCAGTGCTGATGCACTAGTCCTAGTACCTCGTAACATTGCCCCGGCTGCTCAACCACCACCCGCACAGCAAGTAAGTCATAAAGTTCTTCTATCGGCAATTTTTTACGCTGCATTTTTTGCCAGATACTATAAATATGTTTGGGGCGTCCTTTGATTTCTGCTTTTATACCTGCATTATCCAGCTCTTTTTCTAATACAATCATAAAATCGGCAACGCAATCTTCGCGATGTATACGCTTGTTTTCGAGTGATTTTGCGACAGATAGGTAATTTTCAGGCTCTAGATAGCGGAAAGCATAATCTTCCAGCGCCCACTTTAACTGTCCAATACCCAGGCGATTAGCAATGGGCGAGTATAGATCCAGAGTTTCCTGGGCAATAAAATGACGTATTTCCTGCTCTTCCTGCTCCAGTTTTTTTAAGCGCACCAGACGATAGGCCAGTTTAATTAATAGTGCCCGTATATCTTCTGCGGTGGAGAGCAGCATACGCCGGAGAATCTCAACCTGAGTACCTTGCGTAGCTATATTTCTGGAGTAAACCTTGAGCGCATTTAATTGTTTGACATTATCGACTAGCGCGGCCACGAAGGGACCAAATTCGGGTTCTATCGGATAATCCGATAATCTGACATCACTTAAAATAGCGGCTAATATCGTTTCTATATCAACATTAAGGGCTAATAAATTTAAGGCAACATCCAGGCCGTAAGGACGGTTGATTTCAATATCATCATGACTTTCAGCCAGTGCTATGGCATGACGAATGACATCGCCTTCATAAGCAGAAAAACGGCTATACAAGTCTGGTGTGGAAGGTAGGTAAGTAGGCATATAGGTAAGGGAGGGTCAGCTCATGACCCCCCATGTAGGCTCTATAGTTGATTGAATACACGTTCAGCAGCGGTAATCGTTGCGGCAATGTCATCATCACTGTGTGCGGCTGACATAAAGCCCGCCTCAAATGCCGAGGGAGCTAGATAGATGCCTTCCCGCAACATGCCATGAAAAAACTGCTTGAATAACTCTTGATCGCAACGCATAACCTGCTCGAAAGTACTAATATGATCTTCCTGAGTAAAGAACAGGCCAAACATGCTGCCCACAATATTAACCGACATGCCTATATTGGCAGCAACCGCTTTTGCCTGTATGCCTTCCACTAAGCTGCGTGTTTTTTCTGCCAGTTGCTGATGAAAATTAGAGGCTGAAAGTAGCTCCAGTGTTTTATAGCCGGCTGCCATGGCAACGGGGTTACCCGACAAAGTACCTGCCTGATATACGGGGCCTACGGGAGCCAATGCAGACATGATTTTATGTGCACCGCCAAAAGCGCCTACCGGCATTCCACCACCGATCACTTTTCCTAAGGTCGTTAAGTCAGGTTTGACACCATACAGTCCTTGCGCACAATGTTTGTCTACTCGAAATCCGGTCATCACTTCATCAAAAATCAATACACTATTATATTGGTCACAGACTTCGCGTAAGGTTTGTAAAAAGCCTTCAATGGGTGGAATGCAGTTCATATTACCGGCAACGGGTTCGACAATAATCGCTGCCACCTGCTCGCCAATCTCAGCAAAGGCTTGTTTAACACCTTCTATATCATTATAGCTTAGGGTAATGGTATCTTCTGCAACCGCTGCCGGAACACCAGGTGAGCTGGGAACGCCCAGTGTCAAAGCCCCCGATCCTGCCTTAACCAGTAAAGAGTCAGAATGACCGTGATAACAGCCTTCAAATTTTACAATCTTATCGCGCCCAGTGTAACCTCGGGCAAGACGAATTGCACTCATGGTGGCTTCTGTGCCTGAACTGACCATACGTACCTGCTCAATAGAGGGTACCAGTTTGCATATTTTTCTTGCCATCAAGGTTTCCAGCTCGGTAGGTGCACCAAAGCTCAGACCTTTTGCCGCTGTTTCATTAACGGCATCGAGTACAGCCTGATGTGCATGGCCGACGATCATCGGCCCCCATGACCCTACATAGTCAATATATTGTTTACCTTCGGAATCATATAGATAGGAACCTTGGGCACGGTCAATATAAACCGGGGTTCCTCCTACACCACTAAAAGAGCGGACAGGGGAGTTGACACCACCGGGTATAACCTCTTTGGCTTCAGAAAATAATATAGCGGATTCAGTCATGTTTTATCTCATTTTTATTAAGGGTATGTTATTTTTGCACAAACTTAGAAAGCTCATCATATTCATACTTATTCTGGGTTTTATTTACTCACTTAGAATAGGTTCTCAGGGCTGTGTTTTCAAGCCCTGCGCTTCATAACAGAAGGTGCTGGAGCAAGCTTAACGGGAATTTTGTCTTGTATATTAAGGTCGTTATCTGGAATGTTAATGTTGGTATGTTTAGGAAGCAAGGGGGGATAACTCTCATCTGCGCAATATAAGAATAGCTTATTTATTTCATCCTTGTTAACTTGCTTATGCTATTGTACAGATACTCTAAAAATTCTTTATATTAAACATCAATCCAGGACTCCTAAATTATGCACATCAAGCCTTTTCTATTTCCTGCTCTCGTTGTTATTAGTCTAGCACAGGGTTGCTCTTTTTCTGCAAGTTCTCAAAGCTCATCTGACAGCTCGGCCAGTAGTTCCGACTCTTCTGCCTCTATTATTAGCAGTCCTTCATCCTCCTCTTCGGAGGATAAAAAAGACTATCAGTTGCAAGTGATGAATTATACCAGTACCTATATCACTAGCTCAGAGTTTGATCGTTCTACCTATGTGCGCGGTATTGCTGAAATTGCTACCGCACAAGGCATTACCAATTGGGAAGATGACGAAGCAACCCTGATAGGTATCGGCCGTGGCTTGAAAAAATCAAAAATAACAGGCCAGCTATATGAAACCTATAAAGGCAATATAGCAGGTGCCAATATAAATAGAATGCAAATGATTCAAAAAGGCTATGAGCAACAAGAAGATTAAACTTAGGCAGTGCTAAGTTTAAAAATAAAGCGTGCTTAACAGCGAGGATTTAAGCTTATTGCAAAGCACTGCCAGCTCTGAGAAGGCTGGCAGTGCTGTGTCTGCAAAACAATTCGCCTTTTTAAGCCCTCCATTGCCTATTAAACAAACCATAAAAATAGTTTGCATAATATTGATGGCTTTTAGCTTATCCTACCCGCCTGTACTATCAGCCAAAATACTTGAATATATCTATATAGATGCCAGTGAGGGTAGCGCCAGCGGTGGGCATACAGCTCTGCGCTTTGATAAGGAAACCTTTCACTTTCAGCATTATGATGGCGGCGTTATTCGCCTGGTTAAGCACCTTAGCAGTGATTTTGACTATCAATATCGTTATTTAGAAAATAGAAATTTTCATCAGGCAAGCATCGCACTCAATGAACAGCATTATGAGCGCTTGCACGAATATTTTAATGTGCAGTTTTTACAACAAAAACAGCAAAATACCTTGCTTAAAGAAATCAGGCTTAATATTGCTTTATTAAGCAGAGATACTTCACACCCGCTGTTAAGTATCAAAGGAGCAGGCCTGTTTGATACTAAAATAAGGGCATCCTCTCCGCTCAGTCTTGCGCTTCAACAGCAAATTAAGCAAAAATATGGCAATGATGCGCTGGATAAAAAAATCCTAAATCTTAAACAATATTTAGGTTCTCTACAATTACAGCCTTGGCCTGAACGCACACTACAACTGAGTGAAAATTCATTTGCAACGATTCCCTACTCGTTTGCCAGTCGTTATATTGATAGCGTTAGCAAGTTATTACTTTTAGAGGCGATTAAAAAGGGTATAGGGTTAAATAGTCAGTACTACTTTAGTCCCGAGCATACCGATTTTAAGCTTTCCGCAACTGAAATAG
>DAOVWV010000300.1 GCA_030636485.1 Methyloprofundus sp. | reverse complement strand
TGCGCGATTCGAACGCGCGACCATCGCATTAAAAGTGCGGTGCTCTACCAGCTGAGCTAAGGACCCTCAGTCGATTTAAGTATTATACGAAATTTTTATGAGTTTGCAACTTTTTTTACAATTTATTTATTAATTCTACCTCTCTCTATTCGAACACAAATAAACAAAGAGTAAAAATAACGAATAAAATCAAACTAAAACAATCACTTAATTAAATACCCAATTAATTATACATCAACTACTGAGCAAAAATAAACCAGTAGCAACCCGCCACCGTGACGGCACGATATATAACGCCCTTTATGCCTGAATTAGCATTTATTCACTACAGACCCAGATTTTAATTTTTAACTTTTTACACTACACTCTAATATATATGTCGTTATTTTAGTGTCTAGGAGGTTTTTATGCAAACAGATCAAAGTACTAACAGTCTATCAGGCAGCATACAAGAGGGTATTGCTGCACCTTATGACTTTCAGATTATGGATGTTATTACAGAAGCATGGCAACGGACATCAGGCTTAAAGGGCCCAGTTCTCGGCGCGGGAGTGCTTATCATTATTGCACTTATGGCGGTAGGTGTCGTTAGCATGTCTTTAGTTGACTTATTTTCTGCCATGAATGAAGGCATGCTATCACTGATAAGCATCACCTTTAGCAGTATTATCTCTATACTCAGTTACCCACTTTTTGCTGGCATTATCATGATGGGCTTACATCGCGCTATTGATGCACCTGTCAGCTATCAAATGGCATTTTCTTATTTTAGCTATACCCTACCCATCGTGATTGCCAGTATCTGCATGACGATCATGATTAGTTTAGGTTTTTTTCTGTTAATCATTCCGGGAATCTATCTTTCCATTGCCTATATGTTTACCTTGCCTTTGATTATTGATAAAAATATGGACTTTTGGCAGGCTATGGAGACATCTCGTAAAGCAGTCAGTCAGCACTGGTTTAAATTCTTTTTTACCGGTATGCTGATGGCTATCATTTATCTTATAAGTGCCATTCCTCTGGGTTTAGGCTTAATATGGACTATTCCCATGTTTATCGCATTACAAGGTGTTTTATACCGCAGGATTTTTGGCATTAACCCTGTTTAAAATGCAAAAACTCTCAAGCTTATCTGTCGTTTTTAAAAAAAATAGTTTTACTCATCTGCTGGTCTATCGATTCGCCCGGCAGGTGAATATTGCCAACACTCCACTCCCCCTCACAGAAGACGCTGGATATAATAAAATACGCACCTGTGTTTGATGTTTTAGAAAACAGCTTCTTTTATATGTTAAGCTGACATGTAGATAAGTAGAGTTAAAACTTGGCTACAAACAATACATTACAAGCCTGTATTGGCTTGATACAGCAACGAGAACAGATACGAATATATAGCGATAATTTTCTTATTAATACATTCTGGAAGGTGCAAGATGCTGAACACAAAGTCAAATTCAGACCCCGACTATCTGATACTGGGTAGTGGACTTGCTGGTTTATCCTTTGCCGCGCTGATGGCTAAGGCCGGAAAGAAAGTAAAGGTTATTGAAGCGCACGAGTTCGCCGGGGGGTATGGCCATACCTTTGTTGAGGGTGAAAAATACCGCTTTAACGCTCAATTGCACTACGTCTGGAACTGCGGGAAAGGACAGACCGTTAATAGGCTTCTCAAGAAACTAGGCCTTGAGGATAGCGTTACATTTGAAGAGTATGATGCAAACGGCTATGACCATATGCGCATCCCCGGATACGCGCTTGATATTCCTTACAACCATGAAACATTATGTGAGCGCCTGGGCACACTATTTCCTGACCATGCAGATTCACTACGAAGATTCATTACTGAAGTAAGACAAACGGCTGATGAATTAAAAAAATTGCCGGAACCGCTCAATATCTCTTTTGTGTTGTGCCATGCTTTAAGCAATCAACGTATCATTAAATACCACAAGTCAACGTTACAGGATGTCTTTGATGCGTTCAAACTGCCACTAGAAGCACAAACCCTGTTAGCCCTCCAGTGGCCGGATTTTCTCCTGCCACCCAATCAACTTTCGTTTTTTGCCTGGGTGACTCTGTTTACAGGCTATTGTAGTGGCGCATACTACCCAACCCATCATTTCGAGCACGTCATTGATTCTCTGGTCAAGGTCATCAAGGACAATGATGGAGACATCATTTACAACCAGAAGGTCACAGACTTTATACTCGATAATAATCGAGTGATTGGCGTAAAAACAATGGGCATGAAAGATCGCAGCCTCTTTCAAGACTATCATGGTCAGGATATTATTTGTAACTTTGACCCAAAACGCTCAGCCGCCATGATCGGTATGAATAAATTTTCCAGTTCCGTACGCGCTAAGCTTGATTATGACTACTCACCTTCAAACTTGGTGGCCTATTGTGTGGTCAAGGGCATTGATTTAAAGGATTTTGGATTTGGCCGCTGGAATTTATTCCACAGCGAACAAGCCGACCTGAATAAGGCTTTCCATGATATGTATGACCGAGCGGATTACACTGCCCTTAGTTTTGGTGTCACTACACCTGGCTTTCTCACCGATGATCCCAGTGATTGTCCAGATGGAGAGCAGATCATTCAGTTTATTACGGTTGCAAACTATCACTATTTTCACGACCTGAAGCTTCGTGATGCAGGTGCCTACCGAAAAAAGAAAAAAGAAATCTTTGATGCTATGATCGATATTCTGGAGCAACGCTATATCCCCAATTTTCGGGAACATTTAGTCTTTAAAATGCTCGGTAGCCCAACGACTAACGAAAGTTTCTGCGCTAGCCCTGAGGGGAACTCCTATGGATCAAACATCACTCCGGAAAATTTTGATGCCAAACGCCTGGATCATAGAACCTCACTCAAAAACTTCTACTTTTGTAACGCATCATCAGGTGCGCCAAGCTTTACCGGAACGATTGGAACGGGTTGCAAGTTGTACGAGAAACTGAGTGGTGATTCGGTACTTGATAAAAACCTGCAATGAGAGTTGCTATCGTAGGTGGTGGTGCCGCCGGCATGACAACCGCTCACCTGTTGGGTAAAGTGCATGATGTCCCCGTGTTTGAAAAAGACCCCGTTCTGGGGGGAAACATCCGCACTCTGAATAAAAATATTCCTTGCAACTCCCTGGATCAGCGCATCACCCTTGATAACGGAGTCATTGAATTTCAGCGCGATTACTTCCCGAATTTCCATAAATTAATGCATGACCTTCAAGTGCCGCTTGAAGAGACACCTATATCCAGTGAATTTTTTCTAGCAGATGGTCACTATTATAAATCCGCCGGGGCAATCCGCTACGGTAGTAAAACGAAACGGGATCAACTTATTGCGAGCCTTAAGTTGACCCCTATCATGTTTTCATACCTATATTTTTTGGTGCGGATAACCCTTGCCAGTCGAGATTCATTTC
>DAOVWV010000290.1 GCA_030636485.1 Methyloprofundus sp. | reverse complement strand
TCGTTGCTAACGGCGGGGATACTCAGCTAGATTCAAGCCTTATTGATAGTTTTGTCAGGGGCTTTCAGAAGAAGAGTATTCCTTTTTATTTGATGTCTAATCAGTTGCCTTTATTAGAAATGGGTGAAGAACCACCTGAAATTATTAACCAACAGCATGATTACTGTGAAGTAGGAGGGATTCATTATAATGATAGGTTAGTGAATAAAACCTCAATCATTGCCTTTAGTGATCCTAATGACCTATTAAGTTACGCCATTCCGCAGCATTTTGCCCAGCATAATCTGGATTCAAGACTGTGTGCAGAAATCACCAATGTGAATATCAATGTGGCGCATGTGATTGATATGTTTGGTATGGGCAAGTTTGCTAATCCATTGACCGCGCATACCGGTTATGACAGTGATGACAGGGTTGTTGCGCTGATTGCCAATGGTATTGGTAACGATAAAACATCAGCTGTGGTCAGTGAACGTTGTAAATGGACTGAATTTGTTGATTAAGCTTTTAGTCTGAGTCTAAGGAATGTAGAGTGGGCAGAGTCTTTTTGCCCATCATTTATACACGGCTCTGTTATACAGATTAAATCATGGCTCAAGCCCTATTCTAGGGCATAGTGTGATAGAATTCGACAGTTTGTTAGCTGTTATTGTCGTTGTTTATTAAATTTTGGAGAAAAAGATGAAGAAATTGGGTTTGTTTCTACCTGCAATATTGCTGTTGTGGACAGCAGGAGCCAATGCGCATGGACCGGTACGTCAGAAACTGAAAGAGAGTATTAAAATAGATGCATCACCTGCGGCGGTATGGGAGAGACTAAAGGAATACGGCTCTGTAGATTGGCTGCCAATGGTGGAGTCTGTCAAGGCAGAAGGCGGCAATGCAAAGGGGGCTACTCGTGTATTGATGTTTAAAAATGGGGGAACCATTGCCGAAGAACTCAAGAAATATGATGTAAAAAAAATGAGTTACTCATATAAAATAACCGATATGACTACGCTTAATACGGTACGTCATTCGGGTGAGGATGCACCGATTAAAGTTTTACCGGTCACTGATTTTGCAGCGTCAATTAAGGTGACTGCAAGTGGTTCGGGTTCTGAAGTGACTTGGAAAGCAGGCTATTACCGGGGTTATATGAACAATAATCCACCGGTTGAATTGAATGAAAAAACAGCTCATGATGCTGTGCAAGCGGTATTTCGTGCAGGGCTAGAAGGTCTGAAAGCCATCTCTGAATCAAAGCAGCCTGTTAAAAAGGCAAGCAAAGCAGCTAAAAAAGCTGACACATCTAAAGCAGTGAGCAAAAAGAGCCAGCCTAGTGATAGTAAGGCAACTACAGCGGCCTTTGACTCTAATTATCCGGCAGCCAGTTTTGAACCAAAAGTGATTTATTTTGATAATAAAGTCGCTAAAGCAAGCAGCAGTGCTGTTCAGGGTGAAAAATCAGTTTTTGATCCTAGATACCCAGCGGCTAATTTTGTACCTAAGGTTATTTATCCATAAGGGATATATTCCGTGTTGTTTCGGTAGTAAAAAGGCAAACGTTTGTTTGCCTTTTTTTATGGGAATTGATGACAGCGAGGAGTACAAAAACATGTTTTTGTACTCCAAGTGAGACAATTTCTTGTGGATGTTTTGTCAATCACTAGATCATCAGCAATAAGCCAAAAGAGCCAAAGTAGGTCAAAACAAAATACAGCACGGATAAGCTGCCACTTGTCCGCCAGTTGAAATCAAACAGTCCCTTTAACAAGTAAGCAATAACCACTACAGACCAGATCATTAAAGCCATACCAAAATAAATGGGATAGTTGGCAAGTTCACTACCTTTCGCTAAAATATACCAGAAGAGGATGGGTAATCCTAGTGCATAGACAAAATTTTCACACACAAGAATGGCGGTTAAAAAACGCTCAAAATTATAGCTGCTACCATCTTTTAGTAATAATGCGCCCATAAAAAGCAGTGTAATAACAATTTCAATCAGTATTTGTATAAAGGCTTCGACAGGGTCACTGATATTTGCCTGAATAAATAAACCAAGTAATAAATAAACCACCAGATTAATCCATAAAAATTTACGGTCGGTGGGTAAGTCCTCGGGGTAGCCGCTAAGCCAACAGAGTTGTAAATAGTCTTTTAACATAAGCAATCAGTAACAAATAAAAAAATTAGAATTTATAATGCAGGTATAAGTCTAAAGAGAATTACTCCTCCCTATTAAGCACTCGCCTTGAACCATTTCCTTCCGGCTCACTCACAATATGTTCATCTTCCATTTGGTCTATCATTCGTGCAGCGCGATTATAGCCCACTTTAAAGCGGCGCTGTACGCTTGAGATAGAGGCTTTCCCTGTTTCCAGAACAAAGCTAACAGCATCAGGGTATAATTCATCCACTTCATCTTGTGGCGATTCTTGGTTAGCCGTGTTTTCAGCCGGGGCTTCCTGAGTGATTTCAGTTAAATAATTTGCTCCTCCCTGCGTTTTTAAATAGTCAACGACCGCATGAACTTCATCATCATCGACAAAAGCACCGTGGGAGCGAATAGGAACACTCGTGCCGGAAGGCAGGAATAACATGTCCCCGTTCCCTAATAGCGCCTCCGCCCCCCCCTGATCCAGAATGGTACGTGAATCTATGCGTGAGGATACCTGAAATGAAATACGTGTAGGCACATTGGCTTTAATCAAGCCGGTTAAAACATCGACCGAAGGCCTCTGTGTTGCCAGTACCAGATGTATGCCGGCTGCACGTGCTTTTTGCGCCAGGCGGGCAATGGGCTCCTCGACTTTTTTGCCGACGATCATCATCATATCGGCCAGCTCATCAATAATAATCACGATACTGGGTAAAGTCGATAATACCGGAAAGGACTCGCCTTCTTCCAGCGGGGTAACCCGCTGAAATAAAGGGTCGCGAATGCTCTCGCCTCTCGCGGCTGCATCTTCGATTTTTTGGTTAAAGCCCGCCAGGTTTCTAACCCCCACTTTGGAGAGTAATTTATAACGTCTTTCCATTTCCGCAACAGCCCAGCGCAGGGCATTCTGCGCTTCTTTCATATCCGTCACCACAGGTGTTAATAAATGTGGAATACCTTCATAAACGGATAGCTCAAGCATTTTGGGGTCGACCATAATCATGCGCACTTGTTCGGGTGTCGCTTTGTACAGCATACTTAGGATCATGGTATTAATGGCGACCGATTTCCCAGAGCCAGTTGTTCCCGCAACCAGTAAATGAGGCATTTTCCCCAAATCGGAAATGACGGTTTTGCCGGAGACATCTTTACCTAATGCTAAAGTGAGCGGAGACTCGGCTTGCTGAAAGGCATCTGAGGTAATGATTTCACGAAAAGTAACCATCTCGCGTTCTTTATTAGGAATTTCAAGGCCTATATAGGGCGTTCCTTCAATGATTTCCACCACCCGTACACTGGTGACCAGCATTGCCCGTGCCAGGTCTTTTGCCAGACCACTG
>DAOVWV010000342.1 GCA_030636485.1 Methyloprofundus sp. | reverse complement strand
TCATCATGTAGCCACTTCCTAATATTTAAAAATAAAACTATTTTACTAAAAACAGACGCTTATTAATAGTCTATTTGCGATGTTATGCTACGCCTGCTTATGGGATGCAAAAAAGGCTGCTGTGAATCAATAGCAAGATCTATTCCTGTACGCCACCTTATTCGGAGATATTAAATTCGGCAATGAGCTTTATTAGAAACTCTTTTTCATTTTTCTGAACTCTGTCACGGATACCATAGGGGTACTGAATGACACATGCGGCAGAAATATCCAGGCAATATTCCAGTATATCCATTTTACGATGTGCTATAACGCCCTCTTCCTGAGTCACGATATTATGTAACTCGGTGAGTAATTTTTGCGATGGTTTCTGGTGTGCAAAGCGATCTAGAAAGTCATTGGCATCCTCAACACTTAACACTTGAGTACCTGCCGCCTGATCCATATAGGCAATATGTTCAAGTACAAACTGGTAAAGGATTTTTAACTCACCGGGTCGATTTTCACCATCTAGCCACATCATTTCAATTAACGGAATCAATGGCAGAAAATAAAAATCGGCGGGTTTTAAATCAAATTCTGTAGAAAGCTGCTCAAACTGTTGTTGTCTATTCATTTTTGTATCTTACTATACTCGAACCAAAGGCCAGCTTACGACAATCTTACCCGAGGATCTACCAAAGTATAAGAAATATCAGTCAGCAATAAACCTATAATATAGAGCACTGAGCCTAAAAATACCATAGCCCGAACAATGGCAAAATCCTGGCTGTTAATGGCATCAATGGTATAACTCCCTAAACCGGGGATACTAAAGAATGATTCGGTAATCAGGCTGCCCATAAATAATAAAGGCAAAACCACGACAACACCCGTCAAAATGGGAATCAGCGCATTGTTTAAAACATGCTTAAATAGCACCTGCGTTTCGCTTAGCCCTTTGGCGCGCGCCGTGCGCACATAGTCCTGCTCAATTTCCTCTAAAAACAAAGTGCGATACCATCGCGCCCCCGCCCCCACACCTGCAACAACGCCGATTAACACGGGCAGAATAAGAAACTTAAAAGCGTTGACCCCGGTATCATAGCCAGAAATGGGCACCAGCATCAATAGTTTTCCGACGATGAATTGCCCACCAATGATATAAAACAAAGATGAGATCGACATAATGATAATACATAGCACGATAGTGCTAAATTCCAGATAGCTTTGCCGAAATAGCACCATCATTAACGCAATGCTAATATTTACCAGTAAACCAACGACTAATGACGGTAAAGCAAGTGCCAGACTCGGCCACATACGCTGTTTTATATCGGCACCTATATTTCTACCGCTATCTGATTTACCAAAATCAAAGGCAAAAAGACGCAAGGATTTCTGAAAGAAGATGGTCTCTTTCATTTTATCGACTCCTAAAGCCTGCTGATTAATCAGCAAGGGCAAGTGATAGCCATGCTGTTGTTTCCAGTTATCAATCGCCTGCTCTGTAACATGCTTCTGGCCTAACTGCATTCTCGCCATATCATCGGGACTATTGACGATAAAAAATAACACAAAGGTGAGCACGTTAACGCCTAACAACAAGGGGAAGGCATATAAAAAACGCCGCAAAATATAATTTAACATTATTTAATCGTCTCCTTGGCACGACGCTGAAAACTGCGCACGGCAGGCAGGGCTAATAGGATCAGCAGTAAAACCGCCAGTATAATCGGCCATAAAATAGGCCGGTTCCATTGTAGGCGCAATGCTTTACGTTGTTGCGGGTCTATACGTAGATATTTGAGCTTATTGTTAGCCATTAGATTAGGATTTAAATTATGATACCAGCTGTGATAAAGCGACACACTTTTTGGATGCACACCAAAGACCCACGGTGCATCATAGCGCAGAATTTCCTGCATTTTATGGCTAATCGCCAGTCGCTCCGGGCTGTTTTCCATATTACTCATTTGTTGATAGAGGCGATCAAATGCTTTATTCTGATAGTTGACCGCATTTTCTCCACCATGCAACGCCTTGCTATTGGGACCATACAAAAGGAAAAAGAAGTTCTCAGGGTCAGGGTAATCCGCGTTCCAGCCCCACATAAAGATTTGCGCATTACCGCTTTGCATTTTCTGCTGGAAACGATTGTATTCCGTCGCACGTATCACTATTTGTATGCCCAGTTTGGTAAACTGCTTACGAAACCAGTTTAAACGCGAACGACTATCGGGGCCACTTGCTGCGGTATCTAAAAATAAAATAAGTGCCTCGCCGGTTTTTTCATCCACACCATCAGTGTAGCCTGCTTGCTGCATTAATTCCCGGGCAATAGCAATCGCTTTACGCTGTGGCTTGTTGCCATCCCATTGATAGACATAGGGGTTAACGCCCTGCTCGCCTGCTGTATAGCCAAAAATTCCCGGTGGAATAACGCCCTGTGCAGCAACGCCACGGCCATTCATAAAAATGGAAATATACTCTTCATAATCAATCGCAATAGAGATGGCGCGGCGCAATTTTCTCGCTCTCTCGCTATCACCACCAACGATTGTATCCAGCATATTAAACCCAATAAAAGAAATGGACGTAGTGACTGCGGTTTGTAATTGTATGCCTTTATCCTGCATAGCCTGAGTAAGCCCCAGCTCTCCATCGCCGGTAAACTGTACCGCCTGATCAAAACTATCCGAAGCGACTCCCGAGGCATCATAATAGCCTTGCAGAAATTTATTCCAATACGGAATGTTTTCTTTTTCCAGTTTGTACACCGCCTTATCAATAAAAGGCAGTTGCTTGCCTGCATCTTTTAGCAGACCTTTTGCTGAATCACCTGGCTCCCCCTCTTGTGGATAAAAGGCCGGGTGATAATGCGGGTTTTTAAGCATCACCATACGCAGGTTAGGATTATTTTCCTCTAGCATATAAGCCCCTGTTCCTAGCGGTTGCCAGTCCAGGGTGATGTTTTTATCTATAAGTCCTTGCTGACTATAAAAGGCATCCGCCTCCCACGGCATAGGTGCAAAAAACGGCATCGCCAGCCAATAAATAAATTGCGGATAT
>DAOVWV010000172.1 GCA_030636485.1 Methyloprofundus sp. | reverse complement strand
TTCATGTTTTGCTGTTTCCAGGGCCTCAAGTTCTTGTTTTAAATATGAATTCTAACCATATTTCACTGTTAGGTCTCTTAGGTGAAAAATATGAGAAATTATATTCAGGAAGCGGCTAATTTGGTGTGCGGAATGTGGGATAAGCGTATTCCCCCTTGCTATTTAATACTTAAATTTTGGGCTACCACCGTAAGACGGGGCAGCTTGAAGTTTTTCGTTCCAATGCTCTACGTTCCGTGACGCAGAGCATTGGAACGAGGCTCGTAGAATGCTTATCCCGTGTTAAAGTGGTAGGCCTATTCAGTTTTGCTGTCATCATCTATATTTGCTATGACCTTAAAGGTAATCAATGGTGGAATTCCCATCCCTATTTCTGGTAGTGGGTCAAACCTGTTGCTATGCATGAATGTCCAATCCAAACTCAACCTTATTAATCAATAAACCGATAACAATATCATGCATTTTTTCAGACTTTGAAAAACAAATTGTTTTCCGCATCAGCCGTTTAATCCATGTTCTTAGATTTAAATTTTTACGCTCGATTTTTTGTGTCTTACGCTTCCCAACTTCGTGCTTATTAGAATCAATATGACGATCATATGCACCCCAGTCATCGGTGTAATAGCGTTTGATATTTAATGGCTCAAGCAATACTTTTAATTCCTTAAAAACAACATCCTTACGCTTGCCAAAAACATAAGCAAGAATAGTATTCGATGAATGCTCAACGGCGCACCCAATCCAGCGTTGATTTGACTTTTTCTCTACAAATGACCATTGCTCGTCTAATTCAGCTTCTTCACAAACAAGTGTGACCTCTGCGTCTGCTGTTAGCTCCTGTTAGATTTAAGTCCTCTTCTTGATAACTACCTTCGAGAGGGGCTGGGGTTGGACGATGCGAGCATTACAGCACTGCGTAATGCTTTGTTGGAATAAAAGAAATCACAAAATTTTAACAGGCAGAAAAGCCAAATATCTCATGCTTATAAACTTGCGTTGCTTGCTGGGATTATCATCTCTATTGTTTTAGAATAGGAATTGCCCAAAATTAGCCACTGTATTCCCTTGCATTTTTTGGCGGGCTTCAGTCCGCACTGTAGCGCGATCAACCCTATGGAATTAATAATATGACAACTGATAACGATAATAATAGAGCAACGACTGAACTGGAAATTATTGAGCTTGTCGCTAAGCAACATGACTATTTTAAAACGGGAGCGACTAAGAGCTATCAAAGTCGTATAGATAATCTACATAAGCTTAAAGCGGCGTTAATCAAATATGAAGCTGACATGCATGCCGCCTTAAAACAGGATTTGGGTAAGCCTGAATTTGAGTCTTATCTTACTGAAACAGGCTTTTGTCTGCATGATCTATCGACCACGCTTAAAAAACTAAAAGGCTGGATGAAGCCAAAGTGGCGGATGACATCATTGTTAACGCAACCTGGTTCTAGTCGGGTTTATTACTCACCGCTAGGCGTTAACCTGATTATTGCGCCTTATAATTATCCCGTTATGTTAACTTTTGCACCCCTGATTGCCGCCATTGCAGCAGGCAATACTGTGGTGATCAAAACATCAGAAATGACTCCCACTTGTAGTGCAGTGATTCGTAAAATCATCAGCGAGGCATTCGACCCTGAATATATCGCTTATATCGAAGGTGAAGTAAACGAAACCACGCTTTTATTACAGCAAAAATTTGAGCATATCTTTTTTACAGGCAGCCCTCGGGTAGGGTCTATTGTAATGAGTGCTGCGGCTAAAAATTTGACCCCTGTGACTTTAGAGTTAGGCGGAAAAAGCCTTTGTATCGTGCACAGTGATGCCAAGCTGGATATTGCTGTTAACCGTCTTGTGAGTAGTAAATTTCTCAATGCTGCGCAAACCTGTGTTGCCCCTGATTATGTTTTGGTACATAAATCGATAAAAGAAGCGTTTCTCAGTAAACTAAAAGACAGAATTATCCATGTTTATGGTGAAGATGCCAGTACCAGTCCAGACTTTGCGCGTATTGTCAGCGACAATCATTTTCAGCGGATTTGCGCTTTGATTGACCCGCAAAAGGTGATTGTAGGTGGACAAAGTGATGCTGAAACGCGTTATATTGCACCGACAGTGATGCGTGATGTCACTTTGGCTGACAATATCATGTCTGATGAAGTTTTTGGCCCGGTATTGCCCGTACTAGAGTATGAGACGCTGGATGATATTTATAAAATTGTTGATCAATTACCGCATCACCCACTCGCCTGTTATTTGTTCAGTGAAAGTAGCGCACTGCAACTGGAAATTATGAACAATATCCAGTCTGGCGGAGCGTGTATCAATAATTGTATTTTTCATGCCGCTAACCATCATATTCCCTTTGGTGGTGTGGGTGAAAGCGGTATGGGGGCATACCACGGTTTTGATGGCTTTGAATGTTTCTCGCATAAAAAGGGAGTGCTTAAAACAGCTAGCTGGTTAGATAATCCGCTAACGTATGCACCGTATGGTAATAAAATTAATCTTCTGCGTAAGTTTATGAAGTGATTGTGTGGTGTAGGGAGTACTCTATGTACCCTAACTGACTGATTTTAAGTCGAACATAGATTCCTGCTAACAACATGCAGGAATGACGGTTTTTGTATCGTTCAGGTGCCAGTGGGTAATGAGAAGTTACCTTATAAGCACCAAACTCACTTATCCATAATGTAAGTTTAATCCCAACTTGTTATTTTACTTAATAAGTTTTTTTGGTTTTTGGCCATGACAGCATAATCATGATATCTTATGAGTGATTTTTTACTTTGTTTCCATGTTTCAAAGGGTTTAGAAAAACGAGTTGATTGCCAGTTAAAATAAAACCAATGAAATAGATCTAGGTATTCCGCTTTATAAAGCTCCTTAGCTCCAGATAAATAATTAAAAATAAGACTCATTTCGTGGCTTTCTAAATCCTGATGAGTATTTTTTTCAATAATTCTTCTGAGTTCCATATGATTTTCTATACATCGCCTACTGATAGTCGCATCTATTTGAATCTGATCCCCTAGATAAGGACTCATAAAAAGGCTTATTTCTTCATACGTAAAATCATATTTCTTATTGAATAGTTTGCTACATGCTGAGTTTAATATTATTGTATGTCCGTGACGCATAATTTTACCTTAGCTGTTAAAGTGTTTATTGATTGGTTTTAGTTTTAAATTTTTGAACGTGCTTGCTGATCAAGATAATTCCGATAATCCCCTCCTGGAATTCTGGTGCTACGACCTTCTACTGAGCGGTTATAGAAATAGGTTTCTGCATCAATCAACTCGTTAGTTTGGTGAAGTGATACCTGAGTCTTGATGCGTAGATATAAGGAGTTTTCAGGGTGGACTGGATCATATGCTTCAATTTGATCTAAACGGAATAGGGTTTGCTCATCGATCTCGTACAGCTCACCAAATACTTTATCTTCTCCCGCTTTTAGAGCAGGAAAGCGTCCTAAATCGTATAGCTCCCCCTTGATCCAGCAACGGCTTAAAAACTCACTGTATGATAACGCCCGGTCACGGGATAAGCCTTTAAGGAGTGTGCCATAAACAAAGATTTTCATAAATTTTATAAGCTCCTGTTGTGTTAATTTTTAAATAGCGTAATTTTATACCAAACATTGATATTTATATGGAGATAGGGAGGAAGGCGCAACTTAATGTAAAGAAGCCTTTCTAGCCCCCTATAAGACCTGTTAAATTAACAAAAAAAACATAACTAATGACATATCAATTAGTTATGATTGTTCTTTTTAAGGGGTTTTTAAAACTTTTTATGAAGTGTGCGGCACTTATTGCCGCTGGAATCTCGGCTTTATGAGTGGTAATGTAGGGAGAAGTGTTGGCTACGAATTTAAGACGTGACAAGCCATAATGCGTAGGGTGGGCAATCTTTTCTGCCCACCATGATCAGCTTTATTGGTGGGCAAAAAAAAACTGCCCACCCTACTTGTTTTTGTCCTGCCTTAAGTTTGTAGCCTACAGGAATGCTCTGCGTTTCACGACGCAGAGCGTCGCCCCATGCATTCCCACGCGGAGCGTGGGAACGAGGATCTGTAGGGTGTCCCGTGTTAAATCGGTCGCTTGAATTCGTATTCAGTGAGTCATCACAAAATTATTAAGGCAGGTACTTATGATAATTAAAAAAAATATGCATTGGAAGCAGGTATTGGTTTTGTTTGTATTGGGATTTATGAACTGTAGTCTGTTAGCAGGCACTAAAATTGCAATCCTTGCATTTGAGCTTAAAGATATGACCTTGGCTCCGCGAATACCGGCTGAAATAAAACGCACGGCATCTATAAAGCCATTACTGGAAGCGGAGCTGGGAAAAGCGGGTTACACGATTATTGATATAGATATTGAGAGCCAGAAGTATGCCGATGCGGGTGTTGGTTATTTATTTGACCATGATGATGTTGCCGCTAATTTAGCCCGGCAGTTTGGTGCCGACTATGTGCTGGTTGGGCGACTGCATAAGCCTAGTTTTTTATTTTCCTACTTAATGGGGCATTTAATCAGGGTGAGTGATGCTAAATTGATAGGGAACTATGTCTCTGAAGCTAAAGGGCCAAATATAAAGCTCACGATAAAAACGGTCGAAAGCCTGACTGTTAAAATTGATAAAACGCTCGATAACCGGTATTCACCGCCCCCAGCCTCTAAAAAAAGAGCAAGATAATATCTGTCGTGCGGTCTATTGTTATTAGGTCAACGCTCTGTTCTTTGTAGATGCTCAATATTTTTTGTAAGTATGGGTGTTTTTATACGACTCAGATATAAAGTGAAACATTTGTTGCCTGGTAAACGTATCTATTAAACAGGCGACCACTTTAATGGGGTA
>DAOVWV010000028.1 GCA_030636485.1 Methyloprofundus sp. | reverse complement strand
TTATCCACTGGCATTTGGGCTATGAATAATTCGTCATTCCTGCTTGCCGTTAGCAGGAATCTATGTTCAACGTGGATCCCCGATAAAGCTTGTGCCCACGCTTGACTGGGTAGACTTCGGGGATGACGGGCTCCCCCATCATATTTTAAAGCCTCCTACCCCATGCTAACTTATATCGGCAAGTGCTGTCAGGGCTTCTGTTAAACTGCTGACGGGAAAAATCTGCAAGCCTGCAATGGCTTTCTTGGGGGCATTTGCCTTTGGGATAATCGCCTTTTTAAAACCATGCTTTGCAGCATCATTAAGCCGGGCATAGCCGTTGGCAACCGGTCTTATTTCACCATTCAAGCCCAGTTCACCAAAGAAGAAACTATCATGTGGCACCACTGTATCTTTTAGGCTAGAGACAATACTGATCAATATGGCCAGATCAGAGCTGGTTTCGCTGACTTTGATACCACCGACGACATTGGCATAAATTTCATCACTGGCAGTAAATATGCCACCACGGCGGGTTAAAATGGCGAGTAACATGGCCAGACGATTTTGATCGAAACCGACAGCCAGGCGACGCGGATTACCATATTGACATTCAGTAAGCAAAGCTTGAATTTCGACTAAAAGCGGCCGTGTCCCTTCCCATAAAACCGTCACAACACTTCCGGACGAGGGCTTCTCGGTGCGATTTAGAAACATCGCAGAAGGGTTTTTGACTTCTTTTAATCCGCTACTATCCATGGCAAAAAAGCCTAACTCCCCCACACTGCCAAAACGGTTTTTATCAGCTCTCAGCACTCTATAACGCGCATCATCCGTTGAGGCAAGAATCAGCTGGGTATCGACTATATGACTTAAGGTCATTGGGCCCGCCAAAGACTGGTCTTTAGTGACATGCCCCACCATAAAGACTGAGACATTATTTTGCTTTGCATATTGGGTTAAATAACTCGCAGATTCCTTTACCTGTGATACTGAGCCGGGCGTTGATTCCGAAGTCTGCGTATGCATGACCTGAATGGAGTCAATCACCAGAATACGAGGCTTTATTTCATCCAGTACTTCACAGATACGCTGCACTGACGTTTCAGTCAGCATTTTAATCTTATCCAGCGGGAGATTAAGGCGTATTGCACGCTCGGCAATTTGCTGCAAGGACTCTTCGCCTGAAACATAAAGTACGGGAATACCTTTTGCGGCAACTTTAGCGATCACCTGTAAGAGCAAGGTGCTTTTTCCCGCCCCCGGAGTACCGCCAATCAGCACCATGCTACCCGGCACAATCCCCCCGCCTAGCACACGATCAAATTCAAATATACCGGTTGATAGTCGCTCTGTTTGCTCCAGAGTCACTTCCGAGAGCAATTTGACGCTGCTTTGTGTACCGCTATAGCCTAGCCGTTGTGAGCCAGTCGCTGCTTTGCCCAGCTGTACTTCTTTAATTGTGTTCCATGCCTGACAGGCACTGCACTGCCCTGCCCAACGAGGTGAGTCAGCGCCACAGTCTGTACAGACAAAGGCGGTATTTTTTTTTGCCATAGGGGATAATATGTCGAAAGTTGCATAACAGCAGGCTACGCAACGCTTTTCTAGAGTGGGTGTAGAGCCAAGGAAAGTCAGCCCTGAGGATTATTGAATTTGCTAAACAGCATGAGTGAGCTCTATAAGCTCTCTGGATAATAATTTATCCGTTCCCGAAATTGTCCCGACTAACTGACGTAATAATAAGTCATTTTCAATATGCTCACATTTAAAACCAACTTCATTATCTATCACATGACTGATCGCTAGATTCATTATAATTTCATCGCTTTCAGGGGTTTGTATAGTGAGAGTATAGACTGCCTCTATATTGTGTTGTTCCCATGTGTGGACAAAGCGAAGCAGACAGCCATGCAAAGAGATATCAATAATTTCACAGTGCCATTCCAATTCCTCTAAGCTAAGCGTTGCTTGAGCCTGAGCTAATAGCTGCTGATATTGAGCAAATTCAGTGTGATCAATCATATCCCATCAACCCATAAAAAACTGCATAGTCACATTTTCAATCAATAGCATATCACCATTTTTAAGCAGTACCGTTTCCTCAGCGAGAGAAACGTTGTTGATTTTTATTTGCTCATCCACCTCCAGCATAGAGGCATGATACCCATCCTTTCTGCGCGTTACGATAATAATACCTGACCCAGCATGGCCTAGACGGGTCATATTCTTCTTCAGTGGGATTAAGCGCCCGATATGCTCACCACTCATAACCTGCAAGTTTGCCTCAGACGCGGGGGCAGCATTTGATAGCTCTTGATCAAGTGCTTCATTGACCGGATCTTGCGTAGAAGGGGCGGGCGCAAAGGACTCCGAGCTATTATACATAATACGGTGCTTACCCAGAGTAATGGTATCACCATTTTCCAGGCTAGCCTCTTTGAGTTGCTTGCCATTAATAATGAGTGGAAAGTCTGAATTTAACTGCTTGATAGTACACGCTGAGTCACTAACTCGGGCCGCCGCATGGGCAGGCGCAATAGCCAGACTATCAATAATTAAATCATTTGTTTCGTCTCGGCCTATATGAACAACGCCTGATTCAAATATTGTGGACTGGATAGGTTTATCTTTAAAAAAGATGCTAAATTTTGCCATTGTATCAAGATATATGAGTGCTAATGCTGTTAAGTATAGACCTATTTTATTTAAAGTGCTGCCAAAAACATAAAATGTTTATTTTTCGGCGCTTTACAAGTCTTAAATTTGAATAATTAAACATTGTATATTGGCCTGTATGATCAAACTGTCTGCCCCCACTCCTCACGCCCACAACCACAGAACCCTAACGGCTAACTACATTCTAAAATAATTACCTAGCCAACCATCACTCTGCACTTACTTTACTTTGCTCTCTCGGCACAAACAGCTTACTATTTGCCGTAGCCGCATCCATAGCCGCATCCATAGCCGCGTGAAGTCCATGCTAGGTTATTCTTTATTAGGCAAAAACTTAATCTGGGTGATGGCATGTTTGTTGCGATTAATAATTTCTACCTGATGATCGTGAAGCATAAGGCTAGTACCTGCCTGAGGAATGGTTTCCATAAACTCAATGATTAAGCCATTGATTGTTTTTGGCCCTTCCGTTGGTAGGCTCCAATGCGTAATTCGATTAAGCTCTCTAACCGTGACACTACCATCGACGATATAACTTCCATCTTGGCGTTTTTTTACATCGGCTTCTTCAATCATGATGCCACCTACGATCCCTTGCAGTAAATCATCCATACTCACCAGACCTTGTACATCACCATACTCATCTACAACGAGACCAATACGTGCCTGATCAAATTTAAAATCCTGTATCTGTTTGTGTAGAGGCGTTGTTTCAGGGATGAAAAAAGGAGGGATCAGGTTATTGCTTATATCTTGTTTACTAAAATTTTCCTGGTCAAAAAGGCGGGGCAATATGGTTCTTAGGTGCAAAAAACCAATGACACGATCTATGTTCCCTTTATAAATCGGAATACGTGCATATTGGCTTTTTTTAAGCTGGGCAATGATATCTTCTAATGGATCCTCGAGATTAATCCCAATGATCTCATTGCGCGGTGTCATGATATCTTCGACAGTGGCGCTTTCCAGGTCGATAATACCCAGTAAAATATTTTTATATTTTTCGGGCATAATCGAGTCTGTTTCGGAAACAATACTCTTAAGTTCGTCTTTATTCAGTGTTGTATGCTTATGCTCATGTGCCTTAATACCGAAAATACGCAGTAAACCATTTGCAATAAGATTTACAAACCAGACAATAGGGTAAAACAATTTCAGTAATGGAGTATAAAGCCAGGAAGCGGGAAAGGCGAGTACTTCTGGCCTGAGAGCGGCGAGTGTTTTAGGGGCAACTTCAGAGAAAATCAGCACCACTAAAGTCAGAATGCCTGCGGCTATGGCAATCCCTTCATCTCCCATAAGGCGCATACCAATAATGGTTGCCAGGGAGGATGCCAAAATATTAACGAAGTTATTACCTAATAAAATCAGACCAAGTATGCGGTCAGGGCGCTTGAGTAATCTCTGGGCTTTTTTTGCCCCCTTATGCCCTTGCTTGACGAGATGCTGTAGCCGATAACGGTTGAGCGTCATTAGTGCTGTTTCTGAGCCTGAAAAAAAGGCTGATAAACAGAGTAATACAGCAAGTATGCTGAAAAGAATACTAAGAGGAATGTCGTTCAAGAATAGGTACTAGGTTTTGTTAAGATGGGTATAGTTTCTATGATGTAAAAAGATTGTCAAGCCTTTGTTACTAGAAACACTTGTAAAAACTGGGGTCATTTGAGGAATCTACATTAATTAATATATATAATATCATGATGTCATGATGTTATTTTAAAAATTTGCCTGAAAAAATATTCCATTATAATTTTAATGAAAGGCGCGATGGTGGCCCCCTGTTTCGCTTTTACATGAAAATAGATTATTGTTAAGGTTATGGCGCGTTGATTTCCATACCGGCCACCACCATCACTACCGCTTCAATAAGCTTATTTAGTTCCGTCGCTGAAATAACAAAGGGCGGCATAAGGTAGATAAGTTTATTAAAGGGTCGCACCCAGACCCCTGCCTCTACAAATTGGGGCTGCAAGGTTTTCATATCCACTGGCCGATGCATTTCAATGACCCCTATCGCACCCAACACACGCACCTCTTTCACCTGTGCAAGCTGCTGACAAGGGATGAGACCCGCCTGTAGGGCTTGTTCAATCTTTTTTATGTTTTCTCGCCAGGGGGAACCCAATAACAACTTTAAACTGGCCAAAGCAACGGCACAGGCCAGCGGGTTTGCCATAAACGTAGGACCATGCATAAACAAACCAGGCTCTCCCTCACTGATACCCGTCGCGATCTCAGTCGTTGCTAAAGTCGCCGCTAAGGTCATATAGCCACCGGTTAAGGCTTTCCCTAGGCAAAGTATGTCAGGTGAGATTTCTGCGTACTCACACGCAAATAGCTTGCCTGTACGCCCAAAGCCCGTCGCGATTTCATCTATAATCAACAGTACCTTATATTCTGTACATAACTCACGCACCCGACGTAGGTATTCGGGAGAATAAAAACGCATCCCCCCTGCCCCCTGCACAATAGGCTCAAGAATCACAGCCGCGATGCGGGTGTGATTTACTTTTAGCTGTGCTTCCAGCGGTGCAATATCCTCCGCACGACAATCCTGGTGAAAACCACACTCAGGCGCATCGGCAAAAAACTGCTGCGCCAGCGTCGCATTAAACAAGCTATGCATACCGTTATCAGGATCACTGACAGACATCGCCCCAAAGGTATCACCATGATAGCCATAACGAATAGTCAGCATCTTATTTTTTTGAGGCTGATTTTTCGCGTACCAGTATTGAACTGCCATTTTTATCGCCACTTCAACAGCCACTGAGCCCGAGTCAGAAAAGAAAACAGTTTTTAATGGCTCGGGTGTGATGCGCACTAGCTCGCTTGCTAATTCAATCGCTGGCTGATGAGTCAAGCCGCCAAACATAATATGCGCCATGTCTTGCAATTGACGTTCAACCGCCTGGTTTAATACCGGGTGATTATAGCCATGTATAGCACTCCACCAGGATGACATACCATCAATCAGTATACGGCCATCCATTAATGTAATTTGTACACCCTGTGCTGATTTTATCAGGTAAATTGGGGTATCGGCCTGGATAGCACTATAAGGGTGCCATACATGCTGCCTGTCTAAGCTTAGAAGAGAGTTCGTTATTTGCACTGAATAAAAGTCATATAGGGTGGACAAGCTTTTGCCCACCATGGGTGGTTTATTATACGCTGGATAAAAAAGTTCTATCCCGCAGCTACACTAGCCCATTTGTTTCTCACGGATTTCATCCAGCGTTTTACAATCAATACACTGATCTGCCGTAGGTCTTGCCTCTAAACGGCGAACACCAATTTCAATACCGCATGATTCACAGTACCCATAATCATCCGAATCAAGATTAGATAAAGATTCGTTAATTTTTTTAAGCAGCTTTCTTTCCCTGTCTCGCGTCCTTAATTCCAGGCTAAACTCTGACTCTTGTGATGCACGATCATTGGGATCAGGATAGTTCGCTGCATCATCCCGCATATGATCAACGGTACGATCCACCTCCTGCATTAACTCTTTTTTCCAATTCGTCAAAATGATTCTAAAATGCTCTTGTTGAGCATCGTTCATATATTCTTCACCTTCTGTTTCGTCATAAGGCGTAAAATTGAAAGGCGTACTTTCAGCTGTAGTGCTGCTAGTCATCCACTAACTCCAGATAATTTAAAAAACTGCGCATTTTTATCAGGATAATGATATTTTTGCAAGAAAAATCTTTCTTTATTTAGCATTCAAAACTCACTAAGCTGGTAAATTAAGGCTTAGAGAGGATTTCATTTTTTCATCTAGCCCCGCTGACTCGTCGTACTGTAAAATAGCTGAACTATTATTTTTAAAGGTCACAAAATGCAGATAGCCAACAGAATGGAACTGATTACGCCGTTTTATGTCATGGAGCTATTGCGCCGTGCAAAACAGCTAGAAGCCGCAGGGCGTGATATTATTCATATGGAAGTGGGTGAGCCTGATTTTGCAACACCAGAACGCATTACAGAGGCCGGGCTTGATTATATAAAAGCGGGACAGGTTAAATATACCCCAGCCGCTGGCTTACCTGAGTTAAGGCAGAAAATTGCTGATTTTTATTGGCAACGCTATCAGGTCACAGTACCGATAGAACGCATTCTTATAACCCCAGGCGCATCGGGTGCCTTTTTACTTGCCTTAGGTGCCAGCCTGAACCCAGGTGATGAGCTGATATTATCCGACCCCTGCTATCCCTGTAATCAAAATTTTATTCGCTTATTTTCAGGCACTGTGAAGCATATACCCGTTTATGCCGACACCGCCTATCAACTATCCGCCGATTTATTGCAACAACACTGGCAAGCACAAACTCAGGGCGCATTGATCGCATCCCCCTCAAACCCAACAGGCACCATTATCCAGGCCACTGAATTAGAGAAAATCGTGCAGTTTGTCAATGCCAAACAAGGCTTGCTTTTCTCTGATGAAATTTATCATGGCCTGGTCTATGAACCCGGCATAGCCAGTGCGCTGGAGTTTAGTGATCAGGTCTTTGTGATCAATAGTTTTTCCAAATATTTTGGCATGACAGGCTGGCGAGCCGGTTGGCTGATTGTGCCAGAAGCATATACAGAAGCCGTCGAAAAACTCGCCCAGAATATTTTTATTTCGACCTCCAGTCATTCACAATATGCGGCACTGGCCGCTTTTGATGAGCAGACGCTGCAAGAATTAGAAAACAGGCGCCAGGACTTCGCAAAAAAACGGGATTTTTTATATGAGAATCTATTACGCCTAGGCTTTAAAATCCCCGTCAAACCTGCCGGTGCATTTTATATTTATGCGGACTGTAGTGCGTTTACCGATAACAGCCAGCAATTTGCAGAGCAACTACTGGAAGTAGAAGGCGTTGCCGTCACACCCGGTAAAGATTTTGGACACAATAATAGTGATAAGTACCTGCGTTTTGCCTATACAGGCTCTATACAAAAAATAACCCTGGCAATGCAGCGACTAGAACGTTTTATTTCACATCAATGAGTTAAACATATCCTATGGCAGTACAACAAATTTCACCGATTTATTTGCAACACCAATTACTGGAAAACCCAGATGCATTTTTTTTATTAGACGTTCGTGAGCCGTTTGAATTTCAAATCGCGGCGATTAACAATAGCGTATTAATCCCCATGAACCAAATAACTGGGCGCATACAAGAGCTGACTAAAGATCAGCCTATCGTGGTTATTTGTCACCACGGCATGCGCAGTGACAATGTGGCTTATTATCTGGATCAGCAAGGATTTAGCCAGATTTATAACCTGACCGGAGGCATTCACGCATGGGCCAACACCTGTGATGCGGAGATGGCTTTGTATTAATACGCTACTGCCATTCAGTTAAGAGTTTTGGCATAGGAAATACATCCTATGCCTGCCTCTTTAAGCGAGTCGCAATTTTTCCAGAGTAGCAACGGCCTTACCCCCGCCTATATCTGGGGTAATACTCAATTCAAGAACAGTCACCGCCGGAAGCTCAAGCTGATGCTCTTCAGTTGCGCAATTTGACCCAGTAGGGCTAAAATTCCACTGCTGGCGCACGACTTCCTGAAACGTCTGTCCGTTATCTGGTGAATAGCGCAAAACATACTCCTGAGTGCGCTCAGTTGCTGTTTCCACGAAATGCAGGCTGACCCGTTGCAGCACTTGTGGTACGGTAAATATTAGGCGTACCATCTGCTGACCAGGCTCTGCCGCTTGCCAACCACCAGACTGGTCTAATAGTAAAGCGGACTCAATGGGATGCATCGCCTCCTCCGAAGTGACCTCTACCTCTACTAGCTCTGCTAAATTTAACCAACCCTGTTCAGAGCTGACAGCGTTTATGTCTTCCCGAGCTGGCGTGATGATACGTTTGCGCATAATTATATTTCCTGATTTTGAGCGAAAAGTATATCATTATTATTTTGCAACGCTCTACAATTCCACTTAAAAGCCCCCTATGTCACGCTGGAAAGCCCCAAGACCCAAATCATCACCCTATATCATGCCTGCTGGTTATCAGCGCTTAGAGCAAGAATTAAAGCAGTTATGGCATAAGCGCAAAGATGTCGTCAGCGCATTATCCGCCGCAGCGGCTGAAGGCGACCGCTCAGAAAATGCGGAGTATATCTACCGCAAGAAAGAACTACGCGGCATTGATGGCAGAATTCATTTTTTACAAAAACGGATGCCTGCATTGAATATTATTGCCGATACCCCGGCCAATCAAGATAAAATCTTTTTTTCAGCCTGGGTACTATTGGAAAACGATAAGGGAGAAGAAGTCATCTATCGCATCGTCGGTGCCGATGAGTTTGAAATGGACAAACGCTATATAAGCCTGGACTCACCACTGGCACAAGCACTCTTAAAAAAAACCTTTGATGACGAGGTGCTGATTCGCAACGAAGCCAGGAAAATACACTACAGTGTCATGGATATACAATATGGCGCTGATTTTGTTGTTGATTGATTAAAACCTGCCATTGCTACCTGCCCCCACCTCTTGGACGATCACTTCCCGTATCAACTTTGGTATGTAGCGTAACTGCCTGGCCGGTAGCTCACTTAGCCTGCACAATACCTGGCGGACTCCAGCTGCCCTTGCCGGCCGGAAGAATGGAAGGAGTTCCCACCTTAGGCCAGTATAGGCGCATGACCAGATAAATCGGTCCGTCAGGTGCTGGAAGCCAGTTGGCTTCCTTCGCCTTACCGGGCGAATTCTTCTGAATGTAGATCGTTAGCGAGCCGTCTTCGTTTTTCTTCATGCTCGGTAACATGGGCGAATTGATAAGGTAGCGATTGATCGGGTTCTTGATCAGGAATTGCGACTTACCGTTGTACATTGTCACTGACCAGAACGCATTCACAGGCGGCAGCTGGCCTACAGGAAACGTCAGTGTGTAGTTGTGCTTGCCGCCATCCAATGACCGCCCGCTTGCATCCACCCGTGTCATTGGATACGTGGCCTCTAGGGCATCGTTCCCGTAAATACCTCCTTTAGCGGCAGCGGCTCGCATGAGCCAATTACCATTGTAAAAGGCTTGGTTACCAAAGACTGCACCAATCTTCCAGCCATTTATAGTTTTCAGCCCGACTGCAAGAAAATCATCTATTTTTTTATCACCCTCTTCCATCCCCAGCAAGACAGCTGCTTTATGCTCCAGAGATAGATCCTTGAACTCAAAGCTCTTACCCGGGCCGATGCCGATACTGGCTAGCTTGGCACGAATCGCCTTATTTTCTGATGTCAATGGGACGAATTGAAGAGCCGCATCAAGATATGCGTAGAAGTTTTCCTTGATCCCTTTCGTTGTGCTCGGAAGGAAATTGATTTGTGGTGCTGCGGACGGTGCAGGTAGCTTCAGGAATGTAGACAACGGCTGTACTTTGTATTTCGCCTGTACTTTCACCACCTTCGGCATGTCCTCAGCGTTAAAAAGTTGAGTGCGAATGACAGTCAGCGAGAAAGGTGTCGTCGACTGGAAAACCTTTTTTATTCCTGCCGGTGCCTCACCTTTCCAGTCGGGGCCAACGACGAGATAATCACCCGACTCTATTCCGGTAGCGCGACTGCCAATATAACCATAGTTGTAAGCGTTGCCATCGACCAGTTGCACCGAGTAGTAGCGCTCTTTGGCTACTGCCGGCACTGAAACCACCATAGGTTCCGCACGCAAGTCTAACCAAAGCATCGAATACGGCGTGTCACTGTTGGGAGTGACGACAGCTGTATCCTTGTAGGTAAAGACCCGCGCATCGTTATGCATTGTGTTAAAAGGTGCTTTGTACTGCTCCGAATGCTTATTGATGGTGAATTCATTCATAACAGCATAGTTCATCACAATAGGCAGGCCGTAAATAAAAGCCTCCTCAGCAATAGCTTTAGTTGCTTCGATTCCAGCCGGTTCAATTCCTAGACTCTTATCCACCATTTCAACTGCAGCAATGGGGTCACCTTTAATGCTGCAACCACTAAGTATGCTTATAAGGCATGCGAGTACAAACGCGTTGATAGTGCATCGCTTGGTGTTCATAGTATTTCCTTAGGTTATTAATAAAATGTTTCATGAACTGCTAATTTTACCTGATAGAGTCTGCATGCAGCTGCCTCACTTCCTCCGGTTGGGCTGAGCCGGGCTAAATAAACCATCATCAAGCCATCGGAACTTGGTTCTGTGACACATTGCATCGCTCCTGCGCTCTATTTTAGTGTAGCCACTTCATTTGCTGTAGCAAAGAGCAATAAAACTTATGTAAGATTTGTAGCATAATGCTACAATCACATGATTAATTATTAATTTAAAG